>CAYWQZ010000007.1:7807-14538 GCA_964460565.1 uncultured Mycoplasma sp. | reverse complement strand
TATATTAAAAAATATTGAAATTTATATAGTAAATGATGATACAATAGATAAAGCATTACAAATGTTTAAGGATACTTTAAAAGAATTTAAAGAAGTATATTATAAGTAGGAAGTGAAAATATGTCAAAAAAAGATTATTATGAAATACTTGGTGTAGATAAAAATGCTAGTGATAAAGATATAAAAATGGCTTTTAGACGTTTAGCAAAACAATATCACCCTGACGTAAATAAAGAAGCTGGAGCAGAAGAAAAATTTAAAGAAGTTCAAGAAGCCTATGCAGTTTTATCTGATGAAAATAAAAGAAAACAATATGATAAATTTGGTCATGCTGCCTTTGATAACAATCAAGGTTTTGGAGGAGCAGGAGGCTTTAACGGATTTGATTTTAATGGCTTTAATTTTAATTTTGATTTTGGTGATGATGAATATGATTCCATTTTTGATCGTTTCTTTGGTAGAGAAGGTAAGAGTTCAAAGAAAAATGTAAGAGGAGCAGATTCTTTGGTTACTATGACTATAACTTTTATGGAAGCCGTTTTAGGGTGCACTAAAGAAATAGAAATAACAACAACTGAAAAGTGTTCTAAATGTAATGGAAAAGGTGGAACTGGTGAAAAAAATTGTGATACTTGTCATGGAAGTGGTTCAGTTACCAGAGAACAACATACCATTTTTGGTAGCTTTTTAACCAAAACAACATGTCCTTCTTGTGAAGGAAAAGGCGTAATTTATGAAAAAACATGTTCTGCTTGCAGAGGAAAAGGAAGAGAAAAAATTACTAAAGAAATAGAAGTTAAAATACCTGCTGGGGTAGATAATGGAAATAAATTAAGACTATCTGGATACGGTGAACCTTCTAAATACGATGGTCCAAATGGAGATTTATACATAGAATTTAGAGTAAAAGACCACGAATTTTATGATAGAGATGGAAATGATTTATATATAACAGTACCAATTACTATTACTGAAGCAATATTAGGTTGTAAAAAAGAAGTAAAACTTCCAGATTCATCAATTACTCTTACAATTCCGGAAGGAACTGAATCAGGTGATAAACATCGTATTAGAAATAAAGGTATAAAAGATGTAAATAGTTCATCTTATGGAGATTTATATATAGTTATTAAAGTAGTAACACCAAAAAAATTAAATAGAACTCAAAAAGATTTAATAGATAAATTAAATAAAACTGATTTAGAAGATAAAGAGATTGCTAAATATAATAAATTTATAAAAAATTAACCAAGAATGATAATGTCTAATTATCATTCTTTTGTTATAAAAAGTGTATTTTCTTTAAATATAGATTAGAAAAATCAATAAAGAAGGAAAAATTACTTGATTTACTTACTTATTTATTCTATAATTAATTTATATAAAATAAGAGAGGAGGATATCTGTAAATAATTGTAAAATAGTTTACAGATAAGATGCAAAATGAGTGTAAATAAACTTGACACCGAACAAATGTTCGGGGGGGGGGTGCAAAAACTAGATAATAAGTTTAGTTGCACCTCTTATAATGAAAACATAGTAAAGAATAAAATTAATGGAGTAAAGTATAACTACTTTGATTTTTTGGTATTAAAAAATCATAAATTATATTTTATGAATTAAAGGGGGAAGCAGTATGAAGTTTTATTTAGCACTATGGTCTTCAAAGACACTATTATTTATTTTAAAATTATTAAAAAAAGAAAGAGATGATAAACCGGGTTTACTTGCATATCGTATATGCAATAACTTTAATGAAAAAATAGCTAAACCCAAAATTACTATCGCAGTAACAGGTACAAATGGAAAAACCACTGTATCTAGTTTAATTGCTAATATCTTTAAGCAAGATAACAAAAAAGTTAGTTTTAATGATTGGGGCGCAAATACCCTAGCAGGTCATGCAAGATGTTTAATAGATACAGTTAATATCTTTAATAAACCAAAAAAAGATGTCGCAGTACTTGAAGTAGACGAAATGACTTCTTTAGAAACTTTAAAAGCTATCAATCCTACATACTTAATAGTTACTAACATTGAAAGAGATTCCATAAGAAGAAATGATAACCCTGATTACATTGTTAATAAACTACAAGAAGCAGTAAAAACTATAAACCCTAAAAAAATATTTTTAAATGCTGATTGCCCTATTAGTAGTTTTTTAACTAATAAAAATGTTATTTATTATGGAGTTTCTAAAATAAAAAATGAAATAACAAATTATAAAGCTAAAGACTTTATTATTTGTCCCAAATGCTATAATGAAGTAGAATATTTATATCAACAATATAGATCAATAGGAAAATTTTATTGTCCTAAATGCAACTTTAAAAGTATAGAACCTAATTATCTATTAACTATTAAAGAAAATAAATGCATTTTAAGTTTTGATAATAAAAAAGAAGAATATCATATCTTTAACACTAGTATTTTTAATCTTTATAATGAAACAGTGGTATTATCTTTATTTAAAGAACTAAGTTATAGTAATAAAAAATTAAATAATTTAATTAGTAAAGTAAAAATACCTGAAAATAGAATAGAAGAAGTTACTATAAATGGAGTTAAAGTTTTAAAACATGCTTCTAAGGGTCAAAATGTTTCAGCGTCATCAACAGTTTTTGAAACACTTTCTCATGATAATACTTGTAAATCTATAGTATTATTACTTAATGAAAACTATGGAAATATAAATGGTACTGAAACAGTTACATGGTTATATGAAACAGATTTTGAATTCTTAAATAAAGAAAATATTAAAAAAATATATGTCGGAGGCCCAAGATATTTAGATTACAAATTAAGATTAAAACTTGCAGGTATTAAAGAAGAAAAAATAGTAACACTTTTAAATGAAGAAGAACTTTTAGATAAAATTGAGTTTGATGGTATAAAAGAAATTGATATTTTATATGAAGTAGATAATGTATCAAAAGCAAATTATTTTTATAATTATATAGTTAATAAATTAAGTGGTGAAAAAAATGAAAATTGAGATTTTATATAGCGATGTTTGTAATTTATATGCAGACTTAGAAAATATTTATTTTTTAAAAAAAGTTTATGATAATGTTACTATAATTGAAACAAAATTAAATGAAAAGCCTAAATTTATCAATAATGATATAGATATGGTATATATAGGTTCATGTTCTTTTGCTAAAACAAAAATTGTTATAGAAAAATTATTACCATATAAAGAAGACATAAAAAAATATATTAATAGCAATAAAATATTTTTAGCAACAGGAACTTCATCTGAAATATTTGGTAAATATATTATAGAAAATGAAAAAACTTATAATGCTTTAGGTATATTTAATTATAATTCAGTAAGAGGTGTAAGAAAAAACTTCTTGTTTCTTGGTAAATATAATGATATAAAAATAGTAGGTAATAAAAGTCAATCATTCTTTCTGTATAATGTAGAAAATTCATTCATCGAAGTAGTAAAAGGATATGGTAATAATGAAGAAGATAATAATGAAGGCTTAAAATATAAAAATTTTTATATGACTAGTTTATTAGGACCTTTCTTAATATTAAACCCATATTTTTGTGAGTATTTATTAGGAAAACAAAAAAATAATAAAGATGTAATAGAAACATATGAATTTAGACTTAATGCCTTAGAAGATAAAAATGCAAGAATTGTTATGGGAGATCACGGTTAATATGAGTAAATTAGAAATTGATTTAAAAAAATTTGATGCAAATGTAAAAATTGTTAAAAAATATTTAGAAAATAAAAATGTTATATTAAGTCCTACTATAAAAGTCTATCATGGAGACTTAAAATTAGTAAAAATATTATATGATAATGGTATAAAAGAAGTATGTTCTTCTAGAGTTTCACAACTTAAAAAAGTAAAAGAAAATTTTAATATGAAAACTTTATTATTAAGACTTCCTAGTTTTAGTGAATTTAATGATATATCATTATATGTTGATACAGTACTTATTACAGAAAAAAATGTTGCTTTAGAATTAAATGAAGTATTAAAAAAGAATAATAAACATATAAACTGTATTATTATGCAAGATATCGGAGATTTAAGAGAAGGTTTAATGAATTATGAAGATATATTAGAACTTGCTTTAATTATTGAAAATTTATCTAATATTAATTTATCTGGAATAGGTACTAATTTTAATTGTTATGGTTCAGTTAGACCAAGTACAAAAAATATGAATATGGTAGTAGAAACAAAGAAAAAATTAGAACAAACTTTAAATAGAAAACTTGATATATTATCTGGTGGTGCTACGACAAGTTTAGAATTAATGTTTAAAGATGAGTTAGATAAAGAAGTAAATCATTTACGTATTGGTGGATTATTAGTACAAAAAACTTATTATAAAGAATTTTGCGATTTTCCTAAATATTTAAAAGGTATAGAAGATGTCTATGTATTGAAAGCAGAGATAATAGAACTTAATACTAAACCAACTTATCCAATTGGAGAATTAGTAGTAGATGGATTTGGTAATAAACCTAATTATATTGATAATGGAATTAGAAAAAGAGCAATTATTTCTTTAGGTAAATATGATGTAGGTAGTTCACTTCAAATATATCCATTAGATAAAGATATTAAAGTACTTGGGGGCTCTTCAGATCATATTATTTTAGATATAGAAGATAGTAAAAATAACTATGCAGTAGGAGACTTTATATCATTTTATTTAGATTATGAATCTATCTTATTTAGTAATGCTAGTATTGATGTTGAAAAAATATATAAATAGTTAACAAAAGAGATGTTTAAACTTGATAAAAACATCTTTTTTTAATATAATTTAACTATAAGTATTTAACTAAATTATATTAGTATAAACTAAATATTTTAATGTTTATTTAATATTAAAATAATAATATGAAAGTGGGTGATTTGCATGAGAATTTTACTTATTGAAGATGAACCTTCTTTAGTTGAAGTTTTAGAAGATCGTTTAAAAAAAGAAAAATATATAATAGATACGTCTTATGATGGCTTAGAAGGACTTGATTTAGCACTTACAGGTATCTATGATTTAATTATTTTAGATGTTATGCTCCCAAGCCTAAATGGCTTCAAAATTTTAGAAGAAATTAGAAATAACAATTTGGAAACTAAAGTAATTCTCCTTACTGCAAAATCCTTATTAGAAGATAAATTAACAGGTTTTAAAAATGGTGCAAACGACTACCTAACCAAACCATTTCATATCGAAGAATTAGTTGCCAGAGTAAATGTCTGGCTAAAAAAAACAGATAAAAACCTTATCAATAACACTCTAGAATATGAAGATATCTTATTAAATGTTAAAGAAGCTAAATTAAAATGTAAAACTACTAATGAAGAAATAAATGTAGTATGCAAAGAACTTTTAATACTAGAATATCTCATGCAAAACCCAAATCAAATATTAAGCAAAGAACAAATATATGATAAAATATGGGGTATTGATAATGAAATAGAATCAAATAACCTTGAAGCATATTTCTCATTTATAAGAAAAAAATTAAAAAATATAGAATCAAAAGTAACTATCAAAGCTATAAGAGGTTTAGGATATAGATTAGAGGTAAACAATGAAGAAATTAAAGAATAAAGTATTTATGGTATTATTTTTAATTCTTACTTCTTCACTTATTATTATGTTATCTATTTTTAATTACCAATACTATCAAAGTGAAAAATCAAGTATTGAAAGAAAACTAATTCGTTTAGAAACAAATAAGTTAAATGACTATGAAAAAATATTTATAGATTTAGATAGTTTTATAATTACTTATGATAATAATAAAAATATAACAGGTATAATTTCTTATAATAATGAAAATATAAATGATAAAATAACTAAATATGCTAATGTAATTATAAAACATAGTAATAAAAAGAAATATATTGGTAATTTATATGTAAATAAATATTCCTATGTAGTAAAAAATAATAATATTTTAATAATGATTAGTAATGAAACAGCAAGAAATAATTTAAAGTTTTATTTAAAGAGTTCTATTTCCGTATTTTTAATTATAGAAATAATAATGTTATACTTGTCTAAAGTTTTAACAGATTATATAACTAAACCTGCAAGTGATGCCTTTGATAAACAAAAAAGTTTTATAATGGATGCTTCTCATGAACTTAAAACACCAATTACAGTAATACTTGCTAATGCAGAAGCATTAGAAAATGATAGAAATAATGATAAATGGTTAAATAATATAAAAAATGAATCAGGAAGAATGAATAAATTAGTAAATGATTTATTAACACTTGCTAAAACTGAAAATGAATTAAATGAGATAGTATTAACTAATAATAATATATCCAAAATAGTAGAAAAATCACTTCTAACTTTTGAAAGTTTAATGTTTGAAAAAAATATAAAATTAGAAGAAAAAATAGAAGAAAATATACGATTAAATTCAGATGAAGAAAAAATTAAATGTCTTATGTCTATACTTATTGATAATGCAATAAAACATAGTGATAAAGACGGTCATATTATAGTTAATTTATTTAAAAATAAAAATAATGTAATTTTAGAAGTAATAAATAAAGGGAAACCAATTCCAAAAGAAGATGAAGAAAAAATATTTGAAAGATTTTTTAGAGAAGATAAATCAAGAAATAGAAATGACAATAGATATGGATTAGGATTAGCCATTGCTAAGAATATTGTTAATTCTCACAATGGAGAAATTAAAGCAAGTTCTAAAGATGGATATACCACTTTTA
>CAYWQZ010000007.1:0-7797 GCA_964460565.1 uncultured Mycoplasma sp. | reverse complement strand
AATACATTTTAATTCAAAACCAACTTCTTTACCTTTCAAAAATTAAAAAGATACTAGACTCAGTATCTTTTTATTATACAATCATTTATAAAGATTTATTATTATATATAAAATCTACAATATTTTCATGATTTACTCCATCTCTTTTTTGAAGCAACATATCCATAGTAAACAAATATCTAGGATACAATTCTTTAATCATAAAAAAACTAATATCTTTAGATACTTAAATATAAAGTAGGCAATAAAATCACACTTTAATTTGTCAAGTTATCGACCACTTTTAACACATGACACCCTAAAAGTGGTCGATAACTACCATTTTTTTATAAAAATTCAAGATTTTAATACATTACTAAAATAAAAAATATTCTATTTTAAACCTTTTAATATCCTTTAACTTGTGTTATAATCCTATTATAGGATATGGTGGTTATGAAAATACATAGAAGAACAATTATATCTATTGGTATTATTTTAATATTTATTGGAATTTTTGCACTTTTTAGTAATTATTTTGCTATAAAAAAAGCAAAAGTATATGACACAATTACACTGGCTATGTCAGAACTTCCTTCTAATATAGATAGTGATAATTCTTCTTTTGATGATAGTTTAGAAGAAGACACTAATGGAGATACTAGTAATAGTGACATAGATAACAATGATAATACCAGTGACAAAGATAAAAACAAATATACTACTCCGGAGTCTTATTATATAGGAAAACTTGAAATACCTAGTATTAATTTATCTAGAGGTTTTACTAGCGTAAATTCTAAGTATAATAATGTTAATTATAATATAACAGTAATTAAAGGCTCTAGTTATCCTGATGTAGATAAAGGCAATTTCATTTTAGCAGGACATTCTGGTAGTAGTTATAGAGGTTATTTTTCCAAATTATACAAATTAAAAGTTAATGATTATGCTTATGTTTATTACAATAATATAAAATATAAATATAAATTAGAAAAAATATACGAAGAAGAAAAAACAGGTACTGTTAGAATTTATAGAGATAAAGATAAAAATACAATGACTCTTATTACATGTACTAAAGGTTCAAATACCAAACAATCTGTTTATATCTTTAATTTAATAGAAAAAGAAAATTATTAAAAATAAGAAAGGGTGATAAAAATGCAAGATTTAACTATTTCAGAAAGATTAAATGCGTTAATAGATGTTATTTTTTCATCGCCATTTTTTATAATATTATTTAGTTTTATGGTTCTTACAGTAATTACTTTCACAGTCTACAGTGCGACAAAAAGTAAGACAAGTAAAATAATTTTAACTATCTCTTATGCACTAAGTTTAAGTTTTTTACTTATTAAATATGGTAAACTTATTTTAGAATTATTTGATACTTTTATAGACCAAATATTTGTAGCAATTTATTTTCCTAATTTAATTACTTATGTATGTATGGTAGTAATTACTAGTTTACTTATGATTGCTACTATTATAAGTAAAAAATTTAAAAAGTTTATTAGAATATGCAACATACTTGCTTTTACAATTATAGAATTTCTATTTGTATTAACTATTGACTTAATAAGTAAATCAAATATTAGTTTATTTGATAAAACAATTCTTTATTCTAACCAAACACTAATGATTTTAATTCAAGCTAGTATGGCTGTATTTGCTTGTTGGGTAGGCTTACTTATTGTTAATTTAGTTATCAATTTAGTTAATTTAAAAGTACCAAACACAGTAATAGAAATTAACCCATTAAAAAAAGAAGAATTAGAATACCTATCAGATGAAGACTATTACAATGGTTTCATAAATTATAATAGAAAAAAACAATATCAAGAGTATTCAAATATTAGTAAACATTAAAATACTTTTCAATTGTTTCTAAATCATTATACTTAGCATACTTATTTTTAATAGCCATATAATTATCTTTACCTTTACCAAGTATTAAAACTATATCATTATTACTTGCTAAACTAAGAGCCTTATAAATGGCTTTTTTTCTATCCTTAATTAATAAATAATTACTTTTATTTACATCTTCCAAAATATCTTTAAAAATATCTTCTATTTTTTCATATCTAGGGTCGTCCATAGTAAATATTGCTATATCAGAATAATCAGTAGCAAGTTTTCCTATTTCTTTTCTTTTTTCCTTATATCTACCACCAGCACAACCTAAAACAGTAATAATTTTATTTTTCTTTATCGAATTTGCAAATTTTAACATTTCAAATGTTGCTCTAGTAGTATGAGCGTAATCTAATATAATTTTATAATTTTGCCCGTAATTTAAAAAATTAACTCTTCCACTAGTAGGTAAAAGATTAGGAACATACTTTATAATATCTTTCAACTTAATACCTAGTTTATTTAATATAACTATAGCAAGTGTCAAATTATATACATTAAACTTACCTACATAAGGACTTTTAATACTATACTTCTTAAAACCATGTACTAACTTAAAAGTAGTATAATCTTGATATATTTTAATATCTTTAATTCTAAAGTTAGAAAATAATTTTTCCCCATAAGTAACAACATTTTTACTATTTCTTTTAAATAACTTAAAATACTTATCATTCCTATTTAAAATAGAATAACCATCTTTAGTATTAGAAAAAAGCTTTAATTTAGAATAAACATAATTCTTCAAAGTCTTATGAATATTTAAATGTTCCTCTGTTACATTTGTAAGTCCTCTTATATAAAAATTTAATCCCTTCAATCTATTATTTAATAGTCCTTCACTAGAAGCTTCCATAACTAAGTATTTAACATTATTTTCCTTTAAAACTTTACCTATCTCAAGTATTGTTTTAATATCAGGTGTAGTATTTTTAGTACTTATTTTCTTATTATTATATTCTAACCCATTAGTACCTAAATAAGCAGTATTATAAAAATTATTCAATAATTGATAAGTCATATAACTACTAGTAGTTTTACCATCAGTACCCGTAATACCTATTAATTTTATATTATTAAAAGGATTCCCGTAATAATCATTATATATTTGATAATATGTATTATTAGTATTACTAACTTTAATTGTAGGTACCTTTACACTTATATTTTTATCAGTGATAATAGCACTAGCACCTTTTTTAATTGCATTTTCTATATACTTATGCCTGTCTTCGAATATTGTATGTGTTGCAATAAAAATATCATTTTTTTTAATATTTTTAGAATTATTTATAATCATATTACATCATATACATACTATTTTGATAGTCATATTCAGTTTTAGAATTATAAATATTTAATCTCTTTTCTATGTTTACAATTCTATTTTCTAATTCCTTTAACTTATTATTTAACTCATTTAATACATTATCATTATTTGTATTATTTGTATTTGGATAAAATCCAGGCATAAACATATTTGAATTTGGTATTTGATTAAACATAAATAGCCTCCTTTTTCATAGTTAGTTTATTCATCTATATATTTTTGGTATGGGCTACTATAATAATTAAAAATTTAAAATAATAAAACTAAAGACATTTTAATAAAAATTTGATACAATTAATATGGTGATTTTTTATGCGTATTAGAAATATAAAAAATAAAGAAGAAATATTAAATAATTGTTTATATGTAGAAAATAACCCTTATATAAATAAAGGAAATTGGAGTAAAGTATTTAATAATAATAACCCAATTTTCTTAGAAATAGGTACAGGAAAATGTAAATTTATTATAGAAAACGCTAAAAAGTACAAAGATATTAACTTTATAGGAATAGAAAGAAATGCTAGTGTACTTGCTTTAGGTATAAAAAATATAGATGAAGATTTACCCAATTTAAGATTAATAAATGTTGATGCTTTAAAATTAAATGAAGTATTTGATAAAGAAATAAGTACTATATACTTAAACTTTTCTGATCCATGGCCTAAAAAAAGAAATATAAAAAGAAGATTAACTAGTGGAAATCATTTAAAAATATATGAAAAAATATTTAAAAACGACTATATAATAAAACAAAAAACAGATAATAGAAATTTATTTGAATACTCACTTATTTCTTTTTCAAATAATGGTTATATATTAAAAGATATATCTTTAGATTTGCATAATGATAAAAAAAGTGATAATATAAATACAGAATATGAAGAGAAGTTTTCAAAAAAAGGATATCCCATATATATGCTTGAAGTTTATAAAAGAGGTGATAATTAGTGAAAAAATTATTTTTACTTATATCTATTATATTTTTACTTACAGGTTGTTATAATATAAATAATTTATCTATTGATGAAGTAATAGATGTAAACATAAAAGAAGATGTAAAACCTAATACATTTTTAAAAGGTTATAAGTTTTATACTCCAATTGATATGACTTTATTAAATGATATTAATAGTAATAATATTTTATATTCAGATAAAGAAAAATATTATTTATATGTAGATATAGTTAGTTTTTATAATAAGATAAATAATACTTATAATAAAGAAAAAGATGTATATTACTTTAAAACATTAAATTACAATGGAAAAACAGGGTATATACAAATAAATGAATTAAATGACAAATATCTACTTGAAATTATGTATAATTATGCTAAAATAGAAGTAGTAACAAATGATATAAACAATGCACTTTCTAAATCAATTATTATTTTAAAAAGTATTGATTTTAATGATAAAGTAATAAAAACTTTAATTGAAGAAGATGGACTTGATTATGATGAAGAAAGTTTTAAATTACTTGGACCAAATGTATATACAGATAATTTTATTCAGTATATTGAAGATTATGGTATGTATGAAGAAGAAAGCGCTAAAGATGATGATGTTTTAGATTTGAATACTGAATGAGGTGTTATATGAAATTAATAGAAAAAATAAAAAATGCTTTGTTTGAAGAAGAAGAAGATGTAAAAGAACCAGTAAAAGAAGTAAAACAAGTTCCAATAGCAAAAAAAATAGATATAGAAAAAACTCGTGATGAAATAGAAAAAAAAGAAGAAATTCACACAAGAAGAGAAGAAAAAACTAAAACTCCAATTATATTCGATGATGCTGATTTTTTAATGGATGTAAAAGAACCTCCTAAAAAAGAAGTAAAAGAAGTAAAAAAAGAAGAAAGAATATTATATGGGGGATATGATAACAAAGAATATGGAAAAACTCGTGAAAAATTTAAACCATCTCCAATATTATCTCCTGTATATGGTGTTATTAAAGGAGTTAAACAAGAAGATATTTCATTTAATGACAATAAAAGTAAATTAACTTATGAAAAACTTTTTGAAGAAGAAAAAAAGACTATAGACTTTGATAAAATAAGAGAAAAAGTATATGGAGTAAAAGAAGATAAAGAAGAAGAAAAAGAAGAGTTGTTCTATGATATACAAAATGAAGATAGAGTTGCAATAGATAAAATAACTTTAGGAGATGCAGAAGAGTATTTTAATGATTTAGGACTTGAATATAATGTAGATTATGAAGACAAAGAAAAGCAAAAAACAACTAGATCATCAAAAAATAAAGTTTTAAGAGAAACTGTTGATGAAGAAATAAAAGAAGAAGAAAAGATTAAAGAAGAGTTGAAACAAAAAGAAGAAGAAATTAAAGTCGATGAAGAAAAAAATTTATATGACTTAATTGATATGATGTACGATAATAAGGAGTGATTGTATGAATAGTTTAAATAGTGTGTTACTTTCAGTTTTACTTATAATGTGTATTGTATTAGTGGTATTTTTAATTATTATTAGCATAAAATTGTTATATACTACTGATAAATTGAACATAATATTAGAGGATGTAGAAAAAAAAATTAAATCTTTTAATAAAGTTTTTGGTGTAATAGATGGAATTACTGATACTTTATCAAATATTAGTGATTTTATAGTAGAAAAAATATTAAACTTTATTAGTTCATTATTTAGTAAAAAAGAAAAGAAAGAGGAGGAAATAGAAAATGAGTAAAAAAGGATTTGGGAAATTTATTTTAGGAGCTGCAGTAGGAGCAGGATTAGGTATCCTATTTGCACCAGAAAAAGGTAGTGAAACAAGAAAAGTATTAAAAAACAAATTTGATGATTTATTAACAAAAGTAAAAGAAATAGATGTAGAAGAAGTAAAAGAAGATTTTGAAAATAAAATTACTGAAATAAAAAATGATTTAAAAGATTTAGATAAAGAAAAAGTATTAGAACTAGCAAAAGATAAATCAGATAAAATCATTAAAAAAATTACTAAACTTGCTAAAGACGCTAAAAAGCGTGCAACTCCAGTAGTAGAAAATGCTATTGAAGAATTAAGATTAAGTGCTGTAAAAGTAACAAAAGAAGTTTTAGAAAAATTAGAAAAAACTGATAAAGAAAAATAAAAAGTACTTATGTACTTTTTTTTAGAGGGAGTTTAAATTATGAAATTAAATAACAAACAAATTAAAACAATAAAAATGATAAGCATAGCATTATTAATAATTTTAGTATTAGAACTAATATACTTTGGTTATAAATATTATAAAACAAGAAAAGAAACTACTTATTACACCATAACTAATGACTTAGTAGTAAAAGATAATACTTATATTGGTGTAGGTTTATCTGACTTCAAAAATAGTAAATATACAAAAAAAAACATTTACAATAAAGCAACTATTTGGGAATACAATAATGATTTTAAAGCAGTTAAAGAAAATTATATTGATTTAGGATATAATAGTTATTTTAATAGTATTATTGAAATAGAAGATGGATATGTTGCAGTTGGTGCTATCGAAATGAATGAAACACAACATGAAGAAGGAACAACTGAAGGTTTATTAGTTAAATATGATAAAGATTTTAATATTTTATGGAGAAAGAATATTCAAGTATTAGATGATACTGAATTTACATATGTTAAACTAGATAAAGATAATAATCTCATAGTAGTAGGACAAAGCATATATGCAAAAAATATTATTGGGAATCAAACTACTGGTGGAGCAATGTTATTTAAATTTAATTTAGAAGGAGAAGAACTATTTAGATTAAATTATGGAGGACCTCAAACAGGTATATTTAATGATGTTTATATAGAAGATGATGGTTATGTAGTAGTAGGGGCTACAAAAACTAGTACTGGTATAATTCAAAAATATGATTTTAAAGGAAAAGAATTATGGCATAATTATTATGGACCTACAGATACTTCTGGACTTACTAGAATAGTAAAAGTAGATGATTATTATTTAACTTTAGGAACATTACTTCCAAGTAAAGATAATAAAACAAAATATAAAGGTGCAATAGTAAAATATGATGAAAATGGTAAAAAAATAGATGAAGTTTTATACGAAAAAGATTATTTAAATAAATTTAGAGATATATATGTAGATAAAGATGATATTTTAGTAGTAGGTACTTATGGTAAAGGAAAAAACGATGAAGTATTAACAGACGCTATGACAATTAGATATGATAAAGACTTTAAAATAGTAAAAGAAGAATTTTTATCTTTAGAAAACTCTGAATCATATAATAAAATATATAAAAAAGATAATAAATACTTAATATTAGGTTTTACTAATTCAAAATATAAAAAATTTAAAACTAATGGATATGATTACTTCCCATTACTAGAAGAATATAAAATTAACTAAAGGTACTTGAAAAATAGTGCTTTTTATTTTATAATTAATTTATAAGAAAAATAAGAGAGGAGGATATCTGTAAATAATTGTAAAATATTTTACAGATATAGATGTAAAATGAGTGTAAAGAAACTTGACACCGAACATTTGTTCGGGGGGGGGGGTGCGAAAACTAGATAATAAGTTTAAGCACATCCTTCCAG
>CAYWQZ010000006.1:0-14892 GCA_964460565.1 uncultured Mycoplasma sp. | reverse complement strand
CTTATTGCTTCAGCACCCATTCCTACTTTGAAACCATCACCATATTTTTCATAATATGCACGATATTCTCTTTCAGATAGGGTTTGTTTGTTTTCAAGTGGTGTAATTCCTTTATCTATTACAACATATGAAACAAAGTATAATACTTCTTCTAGATCTCTTTGACTCATGTCAAGGACAGTACCCATTCTTGAGGGAACGCCTTTGAAGTACCAGATGTGTGATACGGGAGTAGCAAGTTCAATGTGTCCCATTCTTTCACGTCTTACTTTTGATCTTGTTACTTCTACTCCACATCTATCACATACGATATTTTTATATTTTACTCTTTTATATTTGCCACAGCTACATTCAAAGTCTTTAGTTGGGCCAAATATTTTTTCGCAAAATAATCCATCTCTTTCTGGTTTTAGGGTTCTGTAGTTAATGGTTTCTGGTTTTTTTACTTCTCCATAAGACCATTCACGAATTTTATCTGAAGAGGCAATACCAATTTTTAAAGCTTCTATTTTATTTACATCTATCATTAGTATTCTACCTCACTTTCATTAAAATCTTCTTCAAAGTCTATATCTTCTAGTCCTTCTTCATCTTCTAAGTCTTCTTCTTGTTCTAAATCTTCTTCTTTTATTTCTTCACTTATTTTATTTATTTCTATGTCATCAATTATAAATTTTGTACTTTCGTCTGTTTCTTCTTTTTCTATTTGTTTTAAGTCAAGTACTTCGTTTTTATCGTTGATGATTTGAATATCTAGTCCTAGTGCTTGGAATTCTTTTATAAGTACTCTGAAGCTTTCTGGAACTCCAGCTTGGTCTATTTTGTTACCTTTTACTAAGGCTTCGTATACTTTAACACGTCCGATTACATCATCTGATTTTACGGTTAAGATTTCTTGTAATGTATGTGCTGCTCCATAGGCATATAGAGCCCAAACTTCCATTTCTCCGAATCTTTGTCCTCCGAATTGTGCTTTTCCTCCAAGTGGTTGTTGTGTTACTAGTGAGTATGGACCTGTAGCACGAGCATGCATTTTGTCTTCAACCATGTGACATAGTTTAATCATATACATAACTCCGACTGATACTCTGTTATCGAATGGTCTTCCTGTTCTACCATCATATAGAACTGTTTTTCCATCGTCAGCCATTCCTGCTTCTTTCATCATATCGAAGATATCTTGTTCTGTTGCTCCGTCAAATACTGGGGTTGCTACGTGTACTCCTAGTTTTTTGGCAGCCATTCCTAAATGCATTTCTAATACTTGTCCTAGGTTCATACGTGATGGTACTCCAAGTGGGTTTAACATGATGTCTACTGGAGTTCCATCTGGTAGGTATGGCATATCTTCTTCTGGTAATATTAGTGAGATAACACCTTTATTTCCGTGACGACCTGCCATTTTGTCTCCAACTTGAATTTTTCTTTTTTGTACTATGTATACACGAATTAGTTTTGATACTCCTGAAGCTAATTCGTCGCTATCTTTTTTAGTAAAGATTTTTACATCGTGAACGATTCCTTCTCCTCCATGTGGTACACGAAGTGATGTGTCACGAACTTCTCTTGTTTTTTCTCCAAAGATTGCATGTAATAATTTTTCTTCTGAAGTAAGTTCAGCCATTCCTTTTGGAGTTACTTTTCCTACTAGAATGTCTCCTTCTTTTACTTCTGTACCTATTTTTATTATTCCGTTAGCATCTAAGTTTTTACGAGCTTCTTCTGATACGTTTGGAATATCTCTTGTTATTTCTTCTGGACCTAGTTTTGTTTCTCTACATGGCATTTCGTAGTCTTCAATATGAATACTTGTATATGCATCTTCTTTTACTAGTTTTTCATTTAAGATAACAGCATCTTCGTAGTTGTAACCGTTAAACATCATAAATGCTACAACAACGTTTTTACCTAGTGCTAGTTCTCCTTTGTCTGTTGATGGTCCGTCAGCAATAACGTGATTTCTTTTTACTTTGTCTCCAACTTTTACGATTGGTTTATGATGGAAACAAGTGCCTTGGTTTGATGCAGTAAAGTCTGATAGATAGTAAACATCTTGTCCGCCTTTGTTTTTAACAACTATTTTTCTAGCGTCTACATATTCTACTACACCATCGGCTTTTGCTACAACTGTTGAACCTGAATCTCTTGCAGCGATATATTCTACACCTGTTCCTACGAATGGTGCTTCTGGTGTTAATAGAGGCACTGCTTGACGTTGCATGTTTGAACCCATTAGGGCACGTGTTGCATCGTCATGTTCTAGGAATGGAATACAACTTGTTGTAATTGATACAACTTGTTGAGGAGATACATCGATGTAATCTACTTTATCTGGAGTAGTCATAATATTTTCTCCACGATAACGCGCTGCAACTTGTTCATCGATTATTTTGTTATTTTCATCTGTTCCTACAGTTGATTCTGATATGATTAGGTCATTTTCTTCATCTGCGGTAAAGTATGCTACTTCATCTGTTATTACAGAATCTACAACTTTACGATATGGAGTTAGAATAAAGCCATAATCATCTATTTTTGCATAACTTGCTAGGGCTGTAATAAGTCCGATGTTTGGTCCTTCTGGTGATTCAATAGGACATATTCTACCATAGTGTGATTCATTTACGTCACGTACTTCCATTCCTGCACGATCTCTTGATAAACCACCTGGTCCTAGTGCAGATAATCTTCTCTTGTGAGTTAATTCTGCGATAGGATTTGTTTGATCCATGAATTGTGATAACTGACTACTTCCAAAGAATTCTTTGAATATAGCAGTTACTGGTCTTATGTTGATTAATGTTTTTGGTGTTACTTCGTTTATGTCTTGAGTTGTCATTCTTTCACGGATAACTCTTTCCATACGAGTTACACCTACTCTAAATTGATTTTGTAATAGTTCTCCAACTTGACGTATTCTTCTGTTTCCTAAATGGTCGATTATGTCAAAGTTACCTACTCCGTTTAATAGGTTTAAGTAGTATGAGCATGATGCATAGAAATCAGAAATAGTAAGTCTTTTTGAATCTATTGTGTAATCATTACCTATAATAGTCATTTTTTCTTTAGTTCCTGGTTTATAGATTTTAACCATTTGAACTTTATTAAACTCATCTAATTCTTCGTTTATTTTTACTTCTTTTAGTCCATAACCGTTTTCAAAGATTGGTTTTAGTTTTTCAAGAACATCTTTAGTTACTAGTGTTCCTTTTGCTACTACTACTTCGTTATCTACAGTTATGTCTTCTGCTAAAGTTTGGTTTAGTAATCTATCTAAAACATTTAGTTTTAAATTAAATTTATACCTACCTACTTTTGCTAAATCATATCTAAATTCATCAAAGAATCTAGTTATTATTTGGTTTTTAGAACTATCTAATGTTGCTGGTTCTCCAGGTCTTAGTTTTTCATATATTTCTATTAGGGCTTCATCTGTATTTCTTGTTCCATCTTTTGCAATGGTATTTTCAATGAAATCAGATTTACCAAATAGGTTTATAATGTCTTCATCGCTAGATAAACCGAATGCTCTTAACATTGTTGTTAGAGTTACTTTTCTAGTTCTGTCAATTCTTACATATAAAATATCCCTGGCATCTGCTTCAAATTCAAGCCAAGTTCCACGTGTAGGAATTATTTGAGATGTTATTAATAGACGTCCATTTTTGTCTATTTCTTTACCGAAATATACACTTGGAGATCTTACTAATTGAGAAACAATAACTCTTTCTGCTCCATTTATGACAAAAGTTCCACTTTCTGTCATAAGTGGCATGTCTCCTAAAAATATTTCTTGTTCTTTTACTTCTCCTGTTTCATTATTGAATAATCTTACATCTACTTTTAATGGAGAAGCGTATGTAGCGTATCTTTCTTTACATTCTTTAATAGAGTATCTTGGCTCGTCAAAATGATAATCGCCAAACTCTAATGATAATGTTCCAGCAAAGTTTTCTACGGGGAATAAGTCTTCTAGTACTTCCTTTATACCTTCTTCAATAAACCAATTATATGATTTTTTTTGTATTTCCAATAAGTCACTTAGTTCATAAGTGTTTCTAATTTTGGAAAAATTTCTTCTTTTACGATGGTCACCACAATTAACTACTTTGTATGCCACTAAATTCACCCCAACTTTCAAATTTTTATTTTTTGTCAAAAAGACAAATAACCAACTTATATTATTACCACAATTTTATCAATATGTCAATCAAATTTACATTTTATTACAAAAAAACCTTTATTTTTGTCTAGAATTTCTACTTTTGCTAGTTGTTCTAGTTCTTTTATGATTGTCTTTGCTCCTTGATCTTTGTTTATAACAAAATATAGTGTTCCATTTTTGTTTAAGTATTCTTTTGCACCAAATAGTATTTCGCACACTATTTGTTTGCCTGCCCTGATGGGTGGGTTAGTAATTATATAGTCATATTTTTTGGTTATGTTTTCATAGATATTGCTTTCAAAGGCTGTTACATTTTCTAAGTTATTTTCTTTGATATTCATGTTTGCTAAATGTACTGCTCTTTTGTTAATATCTATCATATCTGTTTGAATATTAAAAAAAGAAGATAAGATGATACCAAGGCAGCCGTAGCCACAACCTACATCTAATACTGTTTTTTCTAAGTTTTCTTTTAGTAATGCATTTATAAGTGATCTACTACCAAAGTCTAAACCTTTTTTGGAAAAAACGCCATTATCTGTATAGAAGTTGAAACTCTTATCTGAGATTTTTACCAACACTTTATTTAAATTGCTTTTTAAATTATTATTAGTAAAATAATGGTCCATCTTATCTCCCCTTTTATATAGCAAAAAGCCTTACGTTAATACTTATCGGCCTTGCTTATGAATTTTAATTTTTTGTAATTATTTTAATTCTACTGTTGCGCCAGCTTCTTCAAGTCTAGCTTTTAATTCATTAGCTTCTTCAGTTGGAATGTTTTCTTTAATATTACCACCAGCATCAGCGATGTCTTTAGCTTCTTTTAATCCTAAGCCTGTTACTTCTCTAATGATTTTGATAACATTGATTTTTGCTGCTCCAGCAGATGTTAATACTACTGTTTGTTTTGAAGGTCCTTCTTCAACTGCTGCAGCTGGTGCTGCTGCTACTGCAACTGCACTTGGATCTACACCAAATTCTTCCTTCATTGCGTCTACTAATTCCTTTACTTCTAATAATGTCATTTCTTTTAATGAGCTAATAAATTCTTCTTTTGTTATTTTTGCCATAATATTTTTCCTCCTTAATTTAATTAATTATTGTTATTTGTTAATTAATCTTTTTTGATTAAATTTTTATTTTAATTTTCTTTTTGTTCTGCATAAAGATTTAATGCTATTGATAAATCTTTAACTAAACCTATCATACCACCTGCAAGCATTGTATATAATCCTTCGCGTGATGGAATTTGTGCAAATTCATTTAATTTAGATTGGTCTGCAATTTGTCCTTCTACTAAACCAGCTTTTAGTACTAATGATCCGTTTTTCTTTCCACAATCACTTAATACTTTAATTGCTGCTATGTCATCTTTACTAAATGCAATAGCAGTTGGTCCTTCTAGGTAATTTGCTAAGTCAATATCTAAATCTTTGAATGCTAATTTTAAAAGTGTGTTTTTATAAACTTTGTAATCAGAATCGCTTTCTTTTAGTTTGATTCTTAAGTCTTTGTTTACATCGTCTGTAAGTCCACAGTAATCAAATAGTACTAATGATTTTGCTTCTTTAATTCTGTTTTTTATTTCTTCTACTACTTGTTTTTTTTCTTCTAAAATTTTTACACTTGGCATAAGACACCTCCTTATATTATTTATGTGCCTAACAAAAAGAGTCTTTGCACTCAAAGACTCTAGGATTTTTAGTTTTTTGTCCTCGGTAGGATTTACTTTTATACCTACTGTCTTTGGCACTTCAATTAAGTTTTATTATAAACTATTTTTTTTATTTTGTAAATATCTTTTTTATTTTTATTCAAAACTATTTTGGTCTATTCTAACAGATGGACTCATAGTTGATGAAATAGCTATTGATTTTATGTAATTACCTTTAACTGTGCTTGGTTTAATTCTGATTATTGTTTTTACTATTGCATCTAAGTTTTCTAATAAATCATTATCAGTAAATGATGCTTTTCCAATGATTCCATGAATATTTCCATAGCTGTCAGTTCTATATTCAACTCTACCTGCTTTTGATTCTTCAACTGCTTGTTTTACATTAGTTGTTACTGTACCAGTTTTTGGGTTTGGCATTAATCCTTTTGGTCCAAGGATTTTACCTAACTTACCAAGAGATGGCATCATATCAGGTGTTGCTATCATTACATCAAAGTCAAACCAATTTTCTTTTTCTATTTTTTCTAGCATGTCAGCATCACCAACAAAGTCTGCTCCAGCTTCTTTTGCTGCTTTAGCATAATCTCCTTTGGCTATTACTAAAACTCTTGTAGTTTTACCAGTACCTTTTGGAAGAGTTATTGCTCCTCTTAATTGTTGATCTGCTTTTTTTACATCAAGGTTTAAATTCATTGCTACTTCGATAGTTGCATCGAATTTAGTGCTTGACATATCTTTAACTAATTTTACTGCTTCTTCTTTAGAATATAGTTTGCCTTTTTCTACTTTTGCAAGTTCAGCTCTATAAGTTTTTCCTCTTTGTTTCATATTCTTCCTCCTTATGTGGTATATGCGGATATTCCTCCCACATAGGTAACCCTATGTTTTATTTTATAGATTTTATTTTCTATAATTTTTATTCTTCTACAGAAATTCCCATATTTTTGGCAGTTCCTGTGATGATTTTTTCTGCTTCTTCTACAGTGTATGCATTTAAATCTGGTAATTTTGTTTCTGCTATTTCTTTTACTTGTTCTTTTGTAAGTTTACCTACTATTTCTTTTGAACCTTTTGTTCCACCTTTTTTTACTTTTGCATATTTTTTAATTAAAAATGCTGCTGGTGGAGTTTTGATTACAAAGTCAAATGTACGATCTTCATAGATTGTTATTTCTACTGGTAGAACATCACCCATTTTATCTCTTGTTGCTTCATTATACTTTGTACAGAATTCTCCTAAATTGATTCCTGCTGGTCCTAATACTGTTCCAACTGGTGGAGCAGGTGTAGCTTTTCCAGCTTCAATTTGTAATTTTACTTTCTTTGTTATTTCTTTTGCCACGAAAAACACCTCCATTTTTTAATTTCTCGCGAGTGGTTATAATAGCACTCTTTTGTTTTTTCCGCATTGCTTCCCACTTCAATTTATATATATTAAATATATAGCGTATTTATATTATCACTATTTTTTAAAAATATCAAGTATTTTTTTATGCTTTTTCTATTTGTGATAATTCTACTTCAACTGATGTTGTTTGACCGAATAAGTCTAATGCAACCATTAAAGTTTGATTTTCAGTATCAATACTTTCGATTTTTCCTTCCATATTAGAGAATGGTCCAGAAGTAATTTTTACGTACTCTCCTTCTTTTAAGTCAGTTGATACTTCTAATCTACTCATACCCATACTATTTAATATTTTGTCTACTTCGTATGGTTGTAATGGTGTTGGTTTTGCACCTTTTCCTGATGATCCGATAAATCCGGTTACTCCTGGAGTATTACGGACAATAAACCATGCTTCGTCTGTCATTACCATTTCTACTAGAATGTAACCTGGAAATAATTTTTTTGTTTTTTCTTTTTTTACTCCATCTTTTATTTCTACTTCAGTTGCTTCTGGTACAACTACTCTAAAAATGCAATCTTCTTGGTTCATTGAATTTGCACGCATTAATAGTTTTTCTTGTACTTTTTTTTCGTGTCCGGAGTAAGTATTAACTACATACCATTTTTTATCCATTATCTTAACCCCTTTACTAATGCAATTATTACGTTAAGTCCATAAAAATATAGTGCGAAAAATAATACTACTGCAATTGTTGCAATTGTGTATTTTGTCATGTATTTTTTTTCAGGCCATTTTACTTTTTGCATTTCTTTTTTTACATTTTTTAAAAATTTCATTTTTACACCTCTTTAATTATATGTTTTTTCCAAAATAAAAACACTTTTCTGTGTCATGTTAATGTTATCATAGAAAAGTAGTTTTTGTCAACTGATTTTCGGATTTTTTATTTATTAACAATATTGTTAATATCTATTTTAATACTATAAATAGTATTGCTATACCTATTATTCCTAAACCTAAGAATATGTATGCAAAGTAACTTTGTGGTTTTTTTAGTTTAAAGTTTAAGACAAATAATAGGGATAATAGTCCCATACCTATTGTAAATAGTAAGTTTATGTTATTTATGTTTAATACATTATTTAGTAAATATAGTAGTGGAAATAGCACTACTGAACTTGGTACTGGAAGTCCTCTATAGTATTTTACTGGGCCATCTTTTCCGGTTTCGTTTGCTACTACATTAAAGTAAGCTAGTCTTATTACTCCTGCTAGGGCATATATGGCATATATAATAATATGATAGTATTCTTTTAAATTTAGACTATAGCATATTATAATTGGTAAGAATATAAATGATACCATATCTGCTAGGGAATCTAGTTGTATGCCAAATTCTTTTTCTGTTTCACTTCTTTTACAAGCTCTTGCTATTTTTCCATCAAATGCATCTAGTACTCCGGATATTATTAAGCAAGATAATGCTCCAACTATTTTGTTTGTCATTGCTAGGTATGTTCCTATTATTCCTGATATTACGGCAAGATAGGTTACAAATGTTGATAATTTATAAAAACCTATTAATATTTGTTTTTCTTCTTTCATACTTCTACTCCTAACTCATTATTTCTCTTAATTTTTCTTGATATTCAAATCTATAATGACCTGTTACTTCTCTATTTATGTCTTCTAGATTTATTTCTTTTTCTTCTTTTTGGGTTAATTCTACTATATATGATACACCATTTTTATTTCTTTTGTCTGATACTATACCTACATGGTCTCCATAATCAAATATTATTATGTCTCCGATGTTAAATTCTTTTATGTTTTTAATATTGGTAGTTAATTCTTTAGCATATCTTTGTAAGAATATTTCAATGTTGTTTATTCTTCTAAAGTCTATGTTATCATCGATATCTTCTATATTATATATACCTTCTTTATATGTATTTCTTATATCTTTTGACATCATATCTTTTAGATTATATCCTGCTTCTTTTAAGGCACTCCAAATTATATCAGAACTTACTCCTTCATTTTCTTTTGGATATCCTCCGGCATAGTAATCACTAGTATATATGGTTGTACTTTCTATTTTTTTTATAGCACCTTCTAGCATTTGCTTGTAGTCATCTATTCCATCATAATTATTATCTCTTGGACTTGTTATATCTATTAAACCAAAATCACTTGAGGTGTAATAGTCTTTTTCTTCTTCATGGGGAGTTATTTCTCTATTTGATAAATATTTATATTCTAAGTAATATGATGCTATAGTAAATATTAGTAATAATATTATCATAATAAGTATAGTTTTTGGTTTCTTTTTTAATTTTTTCTTTGACATAGTACTCCTTATTTAACTTTTAATTCAAATAATATATCTCTTAACTGCATTGCTCTTTCAAAGTCTAGATTTTTTGCTGCTTCTTTCATTTCTTGTTCTATTCTTTGTAGTTCTTCTTCGTTTATTATATCATTATTTGTTGTGGTTTGGCTAGTTGTTTTTTCAGTGCTAGTTACTACTTCTCTTATTTCTTTTATTATTGTTTGAGGTACTATATTGTTTTCTTTGTTGTATTGTTCTTGAATTGTTCTTCTTCTTTTTGTTTCTTCAATTGCTATTTTCATACTATCTGTGATGTTGTCAGCATACATAATTACGTGTCCATTTTTGTTTCTAGCACATCTTCCTATTGTTTGAATTAGGCTTCTTGAACTTCTTAGGAAACCTTCTTTATCGGCATCTAGTATTGCTATTAGACTTACTTCTGGTATATCTAGTCCTTCTCTTAGAAGGTTTATTCCTACAATACAATCATAGGTTCCATTTCTTAGATCATTTATTATTTTTAGTCTTTGAAGGGTTTTTATTTCTGAATGAAGGTATGCTACTTTTATGTCTAATTCTTTTAGGTAGTTAGTTAGTTCTTCGGCCATTCTTATAGTTAGAGTTGTTATTAATACTCGTTCATTTTTTTCTTTTCTTATTTTTATTTCTTCGACTAAGTTATCTATTTGGCCTTTGCTTTGTCTTATTTCTATAGTTGGGTCTAATAAGCCTGTTGGTCTTATAATTTGGTCTACTTTATTTTGTTTGGCTTTTTCTAATTCATAATCTCCAGGTGTTGCTGATACGTAGATAACTTCATTTATTTTGTTTTCAAATTCTTCAAATTTTAGTGGTCTATTATCTAATGCGCTTGGTAAACGAAAGCCATATTCTACTAGGGTTGTTTTTCTTGCTCTATCTCCGTTATACATTGCTTTTACTTGAGGAATGGTTACGTGTGATTCATCAATTACTAAGAGATAATCTTTTGGAAAGAAGTCTATTAGGGTACTTGGTGTTTCTCCTTCTTTTCTTCCTGCTAGGTGTCTAGCATAGTTTTCTATACCACTGCAGAAACCTGTTTCTTTTATCATTTCTAAATCGTAGTTTACTCTTTGTTCTAGTCTTTGGGCTTCAAGTAATTTGCCTTGTTCTTTTAGATATTTTAGTCTATCTTCTAGTTCTTCTTCGATGCTTTTGATGGCGTTTTGGAGTTTTTCATCGCTTGTTACAAAGTGGCTTGCTGGGAAGATGGAGATTGTTTTTTTATCTGTTATTATTGTTCCTGTTAAAACATCTATTTCTGATATTCTATCTATGGTATCTCCGAATAGTTCTATTCTTATGCCTTTGCTGTGTTCGTTATTTGGAATTATTTCTATTACATCTCCACGAGCACGAAATGTTCCTCTTTTTAAGTCTATATCATTTCTTTCATATAGCATGTCTATTAGTTTATTTAAAAGGGTATTTCTTTCTATTTCATCGTTTATGCTTACGGTTAACATTTTGTTTTGGTATTCTTCTTTTTCTCCAATTCCGTATATACATGATACAGATGATACGACAATTACATCATCTCTTGAAAGGAGTGCACTTGTTGCTTCATGTCGGAGTTCGTCTATTTCATCATTTATTGATGAGTCTTTTTCTATATATGTATCTGTTTGAGGAATATATGCTTCGGGTTGAAAGTAATCATAGTAAGAAACAAAATATGTTACTTTGTTAGTTGGAAATAGTTCTTTTAGTTCGGAATATAGTTGGCCTGCTAGGGTTTTATTGTGCGCTAGAACTAGGGTTGGTTTTTGAACTTCGTTTATAACGTTTGCAATAGTAAATGTTTTTCCTGTACCGGTTGCTCCGAGTAAAACTTGATGTTTTTCTTGGTTTTTAATGCCTTGAGTTAATTTATTTATTGCTTCGGGTTGGTCGCCACTTGGTTTATATTTTGATTCTAATTTAAACATAATTGCCTCCTTGTTTTCTATGATTATTCTATCATTATTTTTTTATTAATACAAGGTACTCTTAATTTGCATCAAAAAAGTATAAGATTTTGTCCTATACTTATCTACGTATATTAGTAAATTTTTCTATTGTATGGTCTGGAGAACCACTATTTAAAATTTGATATTTCATTTTTTCTCTATCATATTTTACTAGTACTTCTTCTAAATCGAAGCCTTCATTATTTGTTTTTTCTTTTAGTATAACGTATGAAGCTGTTGATATTTCATCTTTTTTATAACCTATTCCTACTGCTCTTATGGTGTAAAATTTTGTTTTTTCACTTTCTTCATATAATTTATAATGGACGTGACCTTGAATTATTGCATCAAAGAAGTCTACTCTTTTTTTTCTAAATAATGGGTCGTCTTTTGCGGATAGATATCCTCTTATTAGGGGGTTATTTTCTCCATATATTTTTATTATTTCTTCTATTTCTTCTAATTGAGTTTTACTATTGGTATAAAGAAACTGTCTATATGCTTCACCTAAGGGGAAATTTCTTTGGTAAGAATGAGTGCTTCTTTGTCTAAAATCTATTCTTACATCATTTGCGAAATGGCAAAGTGCTATTTTTTGGCCTCCGATTAGGAGTTCAATGCTATGTGGGAATAGTTTTATGTCTCCGATTTGTTCTTCGTTTAGTTTTGATTTAGTCCAAAGGTAACTTTTGGTTTTTAAAGTGTCAAAGTAGGCTTTGAATGGTTCTATACCTAGTGTATAGTATTCTTCGGAGTTTCCTTTTATAGATATGACATTATATTCTTTTAATAAATCTAATACTTCGCTTGGGTTTGGTCCTACACCAATGTTGTCTCCGAGTGAGTATATTTCAGTTATATTTCTTTTTTTTATGTCTTCAAGAATGCTTTTGGTAGGTTCATATAATGCGTGACAATCTGTAAATATTGCTATTTGTCTTCCTGTATATTTTTCTTTATTCATTTTGTACTCCTTTTATTAACAATTTTGTTAATAAGTTACTTGCTATTTTTTACAAAGTTCCATGCGTCTTTACACATATCTTCTAGTGTTTTTTCACAAGTAAAATTTAATTCTTTTTGGGCTTTGGTAGAATCTGCATAGCACTCTGCGACATCTCCTGGTCTTCTTTTTGTTATTTCATAATTTATTTTTTGACCGGTTACTTTTTCAAATGTTTTTATCATTTCAAGGACACTATAACCTTTCCCTGTTCCTAAATTGTAGATGAATAGTCCATTTTTTTCTTTGTTTATTTTTTCTAGGGCTTTGATATGGCCTTTGGCTAAATCTACAACGTGGATATAATCTCTTACTCCTGTTCCATCTTTGGTTTCATAATCGTTTCCAAATACATTTAGTTTTGGTTTTTCGCCAGTTGCTACTTTTAGGATATAAGGCATTAAATTGTTAGGAATACCGTTTGGATCTTCTCCAATGAGTGAAGAGGTATGTGCTCCAACAGGGTTAAAGTATCTTAAAATTGCAATACTCCAAGTGTTATCTGAGTTATATAAATCTTTTAATATTTGTTCTATGAAAAGTTTTGATGTTCCATAGGGATTAGTTGTGCCTCCTACTTTGTCTGTTTCTGTAATTGGAAGTTTTTGAGGTACTCCATATACTGTTGCAGATGAACTAAATATTATCTTCTTTACATTATGTTTTTTCATTACACTTAATAGATTTAAAGTACCTGAAACGTTATTTTGATAGTATTCAATAGGTTTTTCTACCGATTCTCCAACTGCTTTATAACCTGCAAAATGAATTACTGCATCTATTTTGTTTTCTTCAAACACTTTTTCTAACAAATTTATGTCTGTATAATCCATTTCATAAAATTTAAAGTCTTTATTAGTTATTTTTTTAATGTTTTCTAGTGCTTTTCGTTTGCTATTGTAGAAGTTGTCTATCAAAATTAGGTCTTCATTTTTATTTAGTAATTCTACTACAGTATGACTACCGATGTAGCCTGCTCCTCCAGTTATTAATATTTTCATTTTTACCTCCTAAAAAGTTATTAACTTTATTGTTAATAACTATTCTTCTTCAATTATTCCGTAATCTTTATCTTTTCTTTTGTAAACAATTGCTGTTTTTCCTGTTTCTCTATTTTTAAAGAAGAAAAAGTCATGGTTTGTTAATTCCATTTGAAGAATTGCTTCTTCTTCTTCCATTGGTTATAAGTTAATTTTCTTTCTTTTTACTATTTCTTCTTCTTGTTCTTCTACATCTATAAAGTCTAAGATAAATTCTTTTTTTGCTTTATTTTTTCTAGAGTTTAGTCTAGTTTTATTTTTTCTTATTTGTCTTTCTAGTTTATCTAAGGCAGTATCTATAATGGCATAGAAATCTTTTCCTTTTTCTTCTACGCGTAGGGTAAATTCTTTTAAAGGTATTGTTATTTCTACTTTTTGGTTTATTCCATAGACTTTAAATAGAACGTTACCTGTTATTTCGCTTTCATTTTCAAGATATTTATTTAATTTGTTTAATTTTTCCTCTGCATAGTCTTTCATTGCTTCGGTTATTTCTGTTTTTTCACCACGAATATTTATTTTCATTTTATCATCCTCCTGAGTTTATTATACCAAATACTAAAAAAAATTGCTACCTATTAATTGGTAACAACTGTTTCTTTTACAACTTTTACATTAGTTGCTTGTAATCCCTTACCAGTTTCAATCAATCTAAAGTTTACATAGTCGCCTTCTTTTAATGTTTTATAACCTTCCATATTGATTGCTGAGTAATGAACAAATATATCTTGATTTGGTTTATATTCAATAAATCCAAAACCTTTTTCATTATTGAACCACTTTACAAATCCGTTCATACTTTCACCTCTCCTTCTTTGCTTATTACTATTTAGCGCCTCTTTAGCATAATCATAATAACATAAGAATTGATTGGTTTTTAATATTTTCCTTATTCGGTCACTTTCTGGCATCTTTTGGTAATTACATCTTTTACTTTCTTTTTGTAACTCCTAGAAAACAGATTTGTTTTTTCTCCATTAATAAACTCAATTATCTTGTTTGTAAAATCAATTTTTTGAACGTTATCTAAATTTACAATAGCACTTTGATGTGTTTGAACAAAATCGTTATTTAGTATTTCCAACATTTTTTTGATTGAACTATTTATAGAATATGTGTTTTCGACACATACTATGTTACAGATTTTTGAATCTAATTGTTTTTCAATATATAAAATTTTGGAAAAATCAATGTTATAAAAACATCCGTTGTATTGATATTATAATTTAATTCCTTTCTTTTTATATGCTTTTATAACTTGTTTTAAGATTTCTGATAATTTATTTACATCATTTACTACTTTTGTATGAACGATATAGTTTTCT
>CAYWQZ010000005.1:0-15426 GCA_964460565.1 uncultured Mycoplasma sp. | reverse complement strand
TGATTAATAGATCACTAAGAACAGTTAAAACAAGAATGAATGAAATGCAAGAAAAGGGACTTATTACTAGAAAAAACGGCAAACGAAACGGAGAATGGATAATTTTATAAAAATAATTTAGAGTCAAAATAAAGACTCTTTTTATTTAATTCATTGTTTCACTAATTAATACGTATATATTTACTTTTGTTCCACAAAGTACAATAATGTAGGTACAAAAGTAAAGAAAGTAATGAAGAAAATTGATAAATTTAAATTTTTATGATACAATATACAACTAATCAAGGAGGAATTTATCATGGAATTTTTAGGAATATGGTTAGGATCATGTATCACAAGTTTTGGTATAGAAATTGCCACCTCATTTAGAATGTTTAAAGATGTCGCAGATGCAGGATATAAAATTGATATAGATAGAATGGATAAAATTACAAAAATTTTAGATCCTGATAGTTCAAAAAGAGAGTTTTTAACTATGTTACTTCCTGTATTTAACATTATGCATTCGTCATTTAAGGCAATAGATTATAATAATGCAAAATCTATGTTACTCGACCAGCTAGGAGTACTTGATGTTTTAGAAGAAATGTCAGAAATAGAAAAGCAAGAGTATCAAAAAAAACCAACAGGTTTAAATGCAATTCTTGTTCCATTAAAATCTGAATTAAGATTAGCAAAATCACAACTTCTTATAATAACAAGACCTAATTTTAAAAGTAAAATATTTTATGAAATAGGAGAAAACAATGATATAACTATTCTAAAAGTAGAAGGGGATGCCTTGTATCTTTCTTTAGAAGACCAAAAAGAAATAGTTTTTAATGAATTAAATGAATTAAAAGAAGAACAAGTTATCAATCAATCAGAAATAGTTGAAAGCCTAAAAGAACCTATTTTAGAAGAAACAAAACAAGAAATAGAAGTTTCTATGTTAGACGAACAAATAGAAGATTTATTAAATAAGACAGACGAAGAAAATTTTAAAGAAGAACAAACTAAAGTAAGAAAAAGAAAATAGTAGCAAGTTTCAATTTGTTACTATTTTTTTATATTTATTTTTATCGTATATTAGTTTACATTTCTACTTTTTTATGATAAAATATAAACTATAAGGAGTGGGGTAATATGAATGAAATTGGAAAGAATTTAAAAAGAATTAGATTATTAAAAAATCTATCCCTAAAAGAAGCTGGTAATCTTCTTAATATGACTGCTACTGCTATTTCTAAATATGAAAAAGGCGAAATATTACCAGATTCAAAAAAACTAATTGATTTTGCTAATGCATACAATGTTAAATCTATTGAACTATTAAAAACTTATAATGCTCCCCAAATGAAATTTACTTCATTTAGGAAGAAAAAAAGATTAACTGGTCAAAATCTAGAACTTTTAGAAGGATTAATACAAGATGAAGTTGCAAAATATTTAGAAATTATAGAAATGAATAATATAGAATCTAATAATATTAAATTAAAAAAATATCCATGTAATAGTATAGATGACGCTGAAAAAGCAGCCAATGATTTTAGAAATTATATAAAAATATCAAATAAACAACCAATATCAGATTTAATTAATATCCTTGAAAATTTATTAATAATTATTATTCAAATAAAAAATCCAGATAATCGTTTTGATGATTTTGACGGACTAAGCGAAATAGTAAACAATATTCCTGTTATCATTTTATTGGATGGTATAAAAGATGGTGCTAGACAGAGATTTACTATCGCTCATGAATTAGGCCATTTAGTATTAAATATAAATAGTAATGAATTAGATGAAGAAAAACTATGTAATAGATTTGCAAGTGCACTTTTAATGCCAAAAGAAGCAATAATAAATGAATTTGGATATTCTAGAAAAAACATAAACTTTTTTGAATTAACGGCATTTAAAAGTGAATATAAAGTTAGTTATGCAGCTACTATATATAGATTAAAAGATTTAAATATTATATCAGAATATTTATATAAAAAATTAAGCATATTTTTAAGTAAACGAATAGGAAAAAACGATCCAAAACCTATTCAACCTGAAATATCATATCAATTTAAAAAAATAGTATATAAGTTAGAAGCCGATGAAATAATTTCTTTAAATAAAGCTTGCGAACTACTAGGGGTTACGGTAGATGAATATAATAGCGAAGATAATAATTACTGATACTAATATAATAACAGATTTAAATAATGCTAATATACTAGAAGAATTTATTGATATGGATAACGTATATATAAGTGATATGGTAAAAAACGATGAGATAAATTCAAAAACTGGTAATGTTAAACTAATTAATAGATTTAAAATTATATCAGCGACAGCAACACAATTATTAGAAGTAAATAATTTAAGTTATATAGAGAAAAAATTATCCACCTATGATTTACTTAATTTTGTTATAGCAAGAGATAATAATTGTATACTCGCAACTGGTGACAACAGATTAAAAAAATATTCTGAAAATAATGGCATCGAAGTATTTAGGACATTAAAAATAATTAAATTAATGAAAGACAATAATATTATTTCTTATAGAAAAGCAATAGATGCTTGTAATTTATTAAAACAATGCCCCACTACAAGAATACCAAAAACAGATATTAATAATCTTATTAGTGAATTAGAAAAAGAAGCTATCTTAGAAATTAAATAAACAAATTACTTTAAATTTTTTAAAAACTAAAAAAATTAGTTAAGAATTAATTAACTAATTTTTATATGAAAAATTGTGGACTATTATCACTCTTATTAATATTCTTAGTAGAATTATTATTATCACTATTGCTACTACTTACTTTATTATTACTTGTTTCATTATTTGATGAATTAAGTTCCTTTGCTACTCTAAACATCGTTTTAGCATTATTCCAAATAGGTTTAATTTGATATACCACTGGTATTGCTTGATTAATAACTCCAAGTGTTTTTGAAGCACCATTTAATAAATTAGTAAAAGAAAAAGTTTTCGCGCCAACTGCACCAGGCACCGCTCTAGAACCTAATATAGAAGATAATAACCCCCCACCACGACTAGGAGCCATATTAACTGGATTAAAAACACCTCTAGTTGGAATACTATTCATATAAGGATACATAGTATAAAACTGGTTATTCATAATTATTCCTCCTATAGTAGTGTATTCCTAAAAATAAAAAAAGGAACTAATTTCCTTTAGTTAACCTATATAAATTTATACTAGGAATAGAACCAAATCTTAACCTCAATAAACTAGTACCAATACCATTAGAAACATATATTGGAGTATCATCAACATTATAATATGGTCTATAATATTCTTTTGAACCATCTGGTAAATAAAAATTAATCAAGTAGGGGATATTAATCTGTCCATTATGAGAATGTCCACTTAAAATTAAACTAACATCATAATTTAAAACTTCATCAACATAATCTCCTTCATGAGTAAGAACTATTCTATAATTAATATCTTTTATATTATCATCATCTAACTTACTTAAAAGAGGATCCCCATACAATACATCATCAGTCCCATATATTAAAATAGGATTATTATCAGTATTATAAATAATATCATAATTGTTAACCAATAGTTTAAAATCAGTTTTATTTATAACTTCTAAAAACTCATCCCTATAATAATCATGATTACCATATATTATATACTTACCCAACTTAGAATTTATACTATTTAAAGAATTACTTAATACCTCAATATCTTCTTCACTCATTTCAAATTCATCAAAAAATAAATCTCCAGTAAAAACAACAATATCAGGTTTTAACATATTAATTTTATTAATAACTCTATCAATATTTCCCTCATCAATAGTAGAACCATAATGTAAATCAGAAAAATGCACTAACTTTGTACCATTAAAACTATCAGGTAAAACATTAGATACAATCTTACTTTCATTAACTTTTAACATATTAGGTTCAATATATCTTGAATAAATAAGAATAATTCCTCCAAGTAACAATAACATAATAAATACTTTACCAATTTTTTTCTTCCTTCTATTTTGCTTCTCTTGCTTTTCCTTTTGCTTTAAATCCTTACTAATTTTTTCATTTTTCTTAACTCTTGTATTCATATTAACCTCCTAGTAAAGGCGATAAAGACACTATTATTGTTAATGTATTATGAATAAAATGAAAAGACATAGGTACTAAAATATTATCAGTTTTAGTATAAATATATGCAAATATACCTCCCATTACTCCATAAGGTATAATATATAAAAGTTCCATCACATTACTAACATTTGCTAAAGTATGAACAAATCCAAACACAAGTCCTGAAGTAATAATATATAAAACATTATACTTATTATCAAATATATCCCTAATACTTTTCCTATATATTAATTCCTCAACAAAAGGAGCAGAAATACTAGCAGAAAATATCATATAAATAGGATAACTATCTAATATAGATTGCACTATTTCCTCATTAGAAGATTGACTAGTATAAATTATACTAATAACTATATTAGATAATATCATAAGAAATAAACCAGTTACCCAATACTTTGCGCCAAACCGAAAATACTCTTTAAAATTATCCTTATAATCTTTTAAATCTTTATTAATTTTCTTATGATAAATTAAATATATAATAACCATAAAAGATAAATCAATAAGTATTAAACAAAACATTTTTAAATCAACACTTAATTCTAGTATATTTATACCTAAATACTTAAGTATTGTATATATAAGTGAAGAATATATCATATTTATAATAAATAAAAAAACAGTTAAAATAATTTTCCAAATTGTTTTCATAAACGCCTCCGATTGTATTGTACCATAAAAATAAAAAATAAAAAATATCTAGTTCCTAAAAAACACTAATATTAATATTTTTATTGTAAATTAACTTATAAACTAAATGTTATTAAAGAAAAAATAAAAATATAAAAAAAAAAACTTTTTTTTTTAAATATTTATGATATAATACTTATGACATCGAAGTGGGAATACCCACTTTTTGTATTAAAAGGAGGTCTTTATGGAACAAATTAAAGAAGTATTAAAAAAACCACTTGAAGATATTAATTTAATTGTAGATACAGTAGAATATAAAAATAAAACATTAAATATAATATTAGATAGTGATGAAGTAATTGATGTAAACAAAATAGTTAAAGCATCTAAACTTATATCTAAAGTATTAGATAAATATGATTTTATTAAAGAAAGTTATATGTTAGATGTATCTAGTAAGGAAAAAGGAGAGTAGTATTATGAATGAAAAAGAATTTTTAAAAGCTGTAGAACTTTTAGAAAAAGAAAAACATATTGATAAGGATATTATTTTTGAAGCAATGGAACAAGGACTTTTATCTGCTTATAAGAAAAATTTTAATTCTAAGACAAATTGTAAAGTTTTAATTAATAGAGAAACAGGTAAGATAAGTATTTATTCTTATAGAACTGTAGTAGAAGAAGCACTTGACTCTGAAATAGAAATATCTTTAGAAGATGCTAAAAAGATTGATAAACTTATAGAACTTGGAGGTACAATTGATGAAGAAGTAACTCCTAAAGATTTTGGTAGAGTAGCAGCAGCTACTGCTAAACAAGTAGTAATACAAAAAATAAGAGAAGCAGAAAGAAACAGCATTATAAATGAATTTCAAGGTAAAGAAGGAGAACTTGTCAGTGGCTTAGTATCCTTAGAAGATGAAAGAAATTATTATATTGATTTAGGTAGAACTAATGGTATACTTCCTAAAACAGAATTAATAGGAAATGAAAAAATAGAAATGGGTTCTACTATCAAAGCATACGTTACTAAAGTAGATTCTAATTCCAAAGGAACTGTTATTTTATTATCAAGAACACACTATAATTTTGTTAAAAGATTATTTGAACTTGAAGTACCAGAACTTGAAGATGGTAGAATTATGATTTATGCTGTAGCACGTGATGCTGGTTCTCGTTCTAAAGTAGCGGTATATTCAGAATATGCTAATATTGATCCAATTGGTTGCTGTATTGGAGAAAAAGGTAATAGAATTGCAAGAATTATCAAAGAACTAGCAGGAGAAAAACTAGATATCATAAAATATGATGAAGACAAAGAAACATTTATAAAAAATGCTTTATCACCTGCTAAAAATGTTGCAGTATACATTTTAGATCAAACTAAAAAAGAAGCACTTGCTATTGCAGATGGAGAAGATTTCTCACTTGCTTTAGGTAAAAAAGGTCAAAATGTACGTTTAGCATCTAAATTAACTAGATTTAAAATAGATGTAAAAACCAAAGAACAAGCTAGTGAAATAGGTATAAATATTAAAGTAGGTGAATAACATGAAAACAAAAAAAATTCCTACTAGAACCTGCACTGTAACTCGTGAAAAATATCCTAAAATAGAACTAATTAGAATAGTAAGAACTAAAGAAGGAGAAGTTAAAATAGATTTAACTGGCAAACTAAATGGAAGAGGAGCCTATCTAAAAAAAGATAAAGAAGTAATAGAAAAAGCAAAAAATACTAAAATTTTAGAAAGACATCTAGAAACAAAAATAGATGATAGTATTTATGAGGAGTTATTAAGCTTAATAGAAAAATAAAAAAGAGGTGATTTGAAATGATGACAGTTTATGAATATGCATTAGATGTAAATAAAAAACCTGAAGAAATATTAAAATTATGTAAAGAATTAAGTATAAAAGCAAATAGTGAAAATGATAAATTAACAGAAGATGATATCATTGAACTAGATAATAATTTATCTTATGATGAAGAAACAGAAGAAGTAGAAGACATAGTAGATGATGATGAATTAGAAAAAGACTTAAGAATTGAAATTCATCAAAGCAAGGCAGAACAAAAAATGAAAAAAATGCCAACATCTAATAAAAATGATAATACTAAGTATTTAAAAGAAAAGAAAAATGCTTATAAGAATAAAGAAAAACTTGCTAAAAATAGTGGTGATGAAAGTAATATTATTTTATATAAAGATGGTATGACTGTTAAAGATTTAGCAGAAAAATTAGATGTTAACCCTACAGTACTTGTAAAAAAATTATTTGATTTAGGAGTTATGACTAATTTAAATCAAAGTATAGATTTTGCTACTTGTGAAATTATTGTCTTAGATTATGATAAAGTATTAAAAAGAGAAGAAACTCGTGATATAGTTAATTTTGAAGAATATGAAATAATAGATAATGACGAAGACTTAGTAGCTAGACCTCCAGTAGTAACTATAATGGGACATGTAGACCATGGTAAAACTTCATTACTTGATGCAATTAGACAAACTAATGTTGTAAGTAGTGAAGCAGGTGGTATTACTCAAGCAATAGGTGCTTATCAAGTTAAAATTCATGATAGATTAATTACATTTATTGATACCCCAGGTCACGAAGCCTTTACTGAAATGCGTGCAAGAGGGGCCTCAGTTACGGATATAGTTATTATTGTTGTATCTTCTGTTGATGGAATTAAACCTCAAACAGTCGAAGCAATAGACCATGCTAAAGCAGCAGGTGTTCCTATAATAGTAGCTATTAATAAAATGGATTTACCAGAAGCTAACCCAACTCGTGTTTTAGAAGAATTAACTAACTATGGATTAACTCCAGAAGAATGGGGCGGAGATACTTTAGTAAATAAAATATCTGCTAAAACAAAAGAAGGAATTGAAGAATTACTTGAAAATATCTTATTAATCGCTGATATGAACGAATTAAAAGCTAATCCCAATAGATATGCTACAGGCTCTGTAATAGAATCTAAATTAGATAAAAATATAGGCAGTATTACTTCTATTTTAATTCAAAATGGTACACTTCGTATAGGAGACCCAGTAGTAGTAGGTAATATATATGGAAAAGTAAGAACCTTAAAAAATGATAAAGGAGAAAATATTGTAAGTGCAACTCCTAGTACACCTGTATCAATTACAGGATTAAATGATGTACCTGTCGCTGGAGATCGCTTTATGGCATTTGAAACAGAAAAAGAAGCTAGACACGTTGCAAATACTAGATTATTAAGAAGTAAAGAAGAAAATACCAATCGTTCTGGTATGACTTTAGATGACTTATTTAATAAAGTAAAATCAGGTGTTAACAATATTGCAGTAGTATTAAAAACCGATGTAAAAGGTAGTGAAGAAGCCATTAAACAATCATTATCTAAAATAAATGTAGATGGTGTAAAAGTTGATGTTATAAGATCAGGAGTAGGTACTATAACAGATAGTGATATCTCTCTAGCAGAAGCAAGTAATGCTATTATAATTGGCTTTAATGTAAGACCAAGTAGTAAAATAGTAGAAAACGCTAAAAATCGTGGCGTAGACATTAGACTTCATAACATTATTTATAAAATAATCGAAGAACTAGAAGACGCTATAAAAGGAATGTTAGATCCAGAATACCAAGAAGAAGTAACTGGTACTGCCGAAATAAGAGCATTATTTAAATTCTCAAAAATAGGCTTAATCGCAGGTTGCATGGTAACTGAAGGAGTAATAAAAAATGATTCCAAAGCAAGACTAGTAAGAGATGGTATTGTTATATATGATGGAAAAATTGCTTCATTACAAAGAGAAAAAAACAAAGTAACCGAAGTAAAAAAAGGTATAGAATGTGGTATAACATTAGAAAATTATAGTGATATAAAAGAAAAAGATATAATTGAAACATATAAAGAAGTGGAGATAAAAAGATGAGTTTAAAAACTGAAAAAATAGGACATAACTTTATAAAAGAAATAAGTTATATAATAATGGAAGAAATTAAAGATCCTAATATTAGATTTGTTACATTAACAGGTTGTGATGTAACTAACGATTTATCTTATGCTAAAGTATATTGTACAACTTTAAAAGATGAATACAAAGAAGAAACATTAAAAGCCTTAAATAAAGCAGCAAACTTTATCGAATTAGAACTTTCTAAAAGAATACAAATAAGAAAAATGCCACAAATTAGTTTCCATATAGATACTTCTAGAGAATATGGAGATAATATTGATAAAAAATTAAAAGAATTAAACTTAGAAGAAAATTAATAATTAAAAATAAAAACATATTATTATCTTTAAAATCATTAAATATATATAGATAATAAATATGTTTTTTTCTTGGCTTTTCTAAAAAAATATGCAAAATTTGAATAAATATCCATTAAAAATTTTTAAGTTTGACAACATATTTTGTAATATTTTACTTGAAATTAATGACTTTTTGCTATAAATTTGTTACAATTCTATATGAAAGTATGGTGTATTTAATGAAAGATATAATTAATATAGAAAATGAAAATTTAGCTAATTATATTATGTTTAAATTAGATAAAGTTGATAATAGTTTTACTGAAGAAGAATTAAACGAAATAACAGAAGTAGTTATTGATTATAATAATGAAACTGATAGTAGTTTCATTTTTTTAGAAGAATTATTAAAACTTAAAAACTTAAAAACTATTACTTTAAGAAATGGATATATATTTAATGCTAATTTTACTATTTTTTTAAGATTTGTTAATCTATCTGAAATTGTATTTGAAAATTGTGAATTTGAAAATGCAGATTTAATCGCTTCACTTAGATTAAAATCATTATCATTAATCAATTGTAATATAAATGATTACTCATTTGTATATGAATTTGAAAATTTAGAGGAATTATCAATAATAAATGGAGTAATAGAAATAGAAAAGATAAATAAGTTAAAACATTTAAAATATCTACAGTTATCCTATTCTAACATAATAGATAATAATATTTTAAACACTAATAATGTTGAAGAAATATATATAGATAATACTAATATTTCTAATTTTAATTTTTTAAATAATTTAATAAATTTAAAAAAAGCAAGTATAGATGTGAATCAATATAATAATAATCAAGAATTATTTAATAATTTAATGAAAAAAAATATTATAGTTTTAAATGAAGATATGGTTGAATTTGGCGGTGAAAACGATGAAATATAATTATCAATATAAAATTACATTTAAATTAAATCAACCATTTGATATTAATTATATAAAAAGTATATGTAATCAGTATCCAAATTCTAAAATATTAGTTGAAGTACAAAATACTAAAGGGATATCTTCATCTATGATAAAAGATTTAAGTTCAAATGTTGCAATAAGAGTTGCTGGAGGATATGACGAAGAAAGAATTACTAGATACAAAGGACATATGTTTGGTAATGAAACAGCAGAAGATTATTATTATAATTCAGTTATTTATACTAAAAATGAAACAATTAAAATATTAGAAGAAATAGAAAAAGTTGAGGCTGGTATAAATAAAAATTGGACTGATATTCAAAAATTAATTTATGTATATGATAGATTAAAAACAGGAATAATGTATGATCCAAAATATAAGCAAAGATTTTCAAGTGAAGTTAGAAGTTTAAGGGGTCTGATTACAAGGCAAACTGTATGTGCTGGATATTCAGTTATTTTAAAAGAATTTATGGACAGAAATAATATTGAGTGTGAATTTGCTAGAGGAGGTACAAGAAGTGGTGAAACTTCAGGACATGCTTGGAATATTGTAACTATAGATGGAAAAAAATATCCAATAGATTTAACATGGGATAATGCAAAATTTGGTTCTGGCAAATCACATACTTTTGATTGGCTCGGTCAAGATGTTTTAACATTTAGCGAATATCATCATCCTGCACCTGGTGAAAAAACTCAAGATTATGAACATACATTATCACAAATAGATCCACAAATCATAAAACAAATATATTTTAAAATAGGTGCAGATAGGGTGAAAGATTATCGTTCTACAACTTACTCTGGAATACGCAAAGATGGCTCAAAATTTATAGTAGCTCAAGTTGGAGATAGGGAAATTAATAATGAAAAATATTATAGATATTACTATGTTGAAATATCACAAGATGGAAAGAAACAATTACCATTAATATTGTATAGTGGTACAAATATCACTCATTTAATTAATTGTAAAAATAAAGGAAAACCAATTCCACCAAATTATGAAGATACTATTGATAATATTTTATTTTCAAGAGAGAATATTAGAGATTCAATATCAAAAAGGACATATTATATTGGTAAGGTTAAAAAAAATAAGCCTGGAAATAAATTAGAACTTGTATCATCATATAGGGAAATACCAAAAGAAGAGAAAATAAGAAATTTATTTGTATATCCAACAAAAAGTTTTACCAGAAGTGATGGAAGTGTTTTTATAGCACAACAAATGTATGAGACTCCTCATAAAGCAAATGGTACTAATTTTATGCGATATGATATATTTGAGATGATTAATGAAAATGGTAAAGAAGTTTTAAAAAGAAACACTGTATTTACAGAAAGGAACTTTTTTAAAGATACTAGACAAAGTATGGTTGATGATTATTTAAGCAGAGAAAGACTTGATAGAAAAGTAAAAGAAGCAGGAGGATATATAGGATATTATGATGCAAATGGAGTAAGAACATATAATCCTGACTTGGTTAAATTTTTTGAAACATCTAAAAAAATTGATATTGCTTCATTAAGTGCAAAAAATAAGCAATCTAATACCTCTATAGTTCAAATTCCAAACTTTAGTGAATTAAAAGATTTAGCATCAAAATATGAAATATTTATTGATTCAAAAGATTCTTTTGAACAAGATACGTCAAAAATTAAAATTAGAGATATAAAAACAGGTCAAGAAGAAACTAATCAATCAATTATTGAAAGAGCAATGTTTGCAAATATATGGCTTACTTCTGCAGGAGTAAAATATGTTGAAGGAGAATCAAGACCAGGCGAAAATTATGCATTTAATGAATCTGCAGAAGAATTATATAATACAATATGTAAACAATTACTAAATTCATGTAAGGGTAATGGTGTTATAGATACAGTTGATTTATTGAAAAATATTGGAAGTAATAATAAATATAAATATAATGAAGAAATAATTGTTAATTTATTTGGATCACCATATCAAACAGAAATGATTAATAAATTATTTTTACAATCGTTAGGAATTACTAAACAGGTACAAAAGCCAGAGCCTTTATATACAATGAGTTATGCAGGTTCGCTTGCATTTAATGATAAAAATTCTAATTCAAAAGGAAGATGATTTAGTACTAGCTTACTATAAAAAGAATCAAATAAAAACATATTATTATCTTTAAAATCATTATATATATAGATAATAAATATGTTTTTTTCTTGGCTTTTCTAAAAAAAATATGCAAAATTTGACAATATAATATAAATATGGTATAATATAGCCATCCAGAAAAAGAAAGGGGAGTCTTGGTTATGGATAAAAAAGATATAATTAGTTTAATCGAAGAAAACGGAGAAGCAATAGGTATTAAATTTAGAGGTAAAACTTATGTAGTTAAGGATGCTAATTCTAGTGAAACAATTAAAGAAATAGCAAAAGAACATAGTGATTTTATCGATATTTGGAAAAAATCTAGAGAAAATAATAGTTTTAAAGTAGTAAAAGGAAAGAAAAAAGTAAGCAAAGAAAAAATTGTTGTTACACCTTCAAAAACATTAAAAAGAAGAATTGCCGCAGGAGTAGGCGCTGTTCTTTTAGCAGGTGGTATCATAACAGGAGTTACAGCATGCAAGAGAAATGGAAAAAATAACAACAAAGAGCAAATAGTAATTTCAGAAGTAGAAGAAATTGATGAAGTTTTAGAAGTAAATGATAAAGCAGAACTTTTAGAAATTTTAAAATCATTAGATGAAGGACTTCAACAAGATTCTTGGAATATGATAAATGAATTCCAAAATTACTTTAATAATGTAGCAGCAGAAAACTATGCAATTGATGAAGATGGTGAATCTAAACTTTATTTAACTGCAGAACAATGTATTGCATTATTTACTAGAATGAATGCAGATAGAATTACTCCAGAAGATATGGCTTATATTTTTGGACCTAATAGTAGTTATTTTACATTTGCTAATTTAGATGATAAATTTAATGAAGCTTGTAGAATATTAAATTACTACTACTTATCTGCTAAAGAAACATCTGGACTTGATATGTTATTTGTAAATGAAAGTGATAAAGAAGTATTCAAAAACTTTGAAGATTTAGTACTGGAATACAATAGAACTTTAAGTGAAGAAAGCAAAAATAAAATAGTAGATTCTTTAAATAATATTTTCTTAAATCCATCACTTTCAGATCCAAAAACTACAAATATGGGAGCAGCATCTATTATAGGAACTGGAATAGTGCCAGCCTTAAATGCTACAAGAGTAATAGATGAAGAATTACTAAATACTTTTACAGAAATAAATGAAACTGTAACATGTGATAAATTAAAAGAATATGTAAAAAAAGCTACTTCTATAGAAAGTAGTGAAGATTATAAAAATAAAGAATTACTTGAAAAATTACCATCTATATTAGATAAAATAAATATTAAAAATAAATATTTAGATGTTAATCTTGAAACTAGAGATTTAGAAAGTTTAAAAGATATTTATGGAGAAGAACATGTATCAAATGTAATTAATGGTACTAAAACAACTACTGTTTCAAGTAGTACTTCAACTGGTACATCAATATCTCAAAGCGAAGCAATTAAAGAATTTGGAAGTAGCGCTGTAAAAGAAGCAGAAAATAAAGCTCAAACAGAATTTAATAATACATATGCAGCAGAAAATGCAAAACAAGAAGCATATGGAAAAGGTTTAACTGCTATAGCAAATAGTTCTTTATATGATTTAGCATATAATTTTGTAGCACAAAATGGTTATAAACCAAGTACAAGCAATTTTGCAAGTATTATAAATAGTGTTAAAAACTCTTATAGTGGCTCATACTCTTCATCATTTAATAGTGGTGTAGATGCAGGAGCAAGTAGTACAATAAATAATGCATATAATGATGCAATTGCTGAATATAATTATAGACAAAGTTTAAGTTCTGGTTCAACATCTAGTTCAACTACTGAAAAAGAAGAATATGTAGATGAACCAGTTGCAACACCAGTTCCAACTGCAGCTCCAACTCCAGTTCCAACTGCTGCACCAACTCCAGTTCCAACACCAGTGCCAACGCCAGTTGTAACACCAGAACCAGCTCCAGTTGTAACTCCAGCACCAGCGCCAGTTGTAACACCAGAACCAGCACCAGTATATGTTTATGAAGAAACAATAACAGAAGAATATATACCAGAAGAAGAATTAGTCGAAGAAGCTGCATATTATGGCGAAGGACTAGTTAGAGTAAGGGGGTAATAAAAATGGAAAACGAAAACAGAAGTTCAATTAATTTAATAGTAAAATTATTAATTAGATTACTAATATTAATCGCAGCAATGTTTATATTAGTATGGTTATTTCCAACTAAACAATCTTTAAATCCATTATACCAAGATGTATTTAGAAATAACATTAACTCAATGAGAGATGCTGCAGAAACATATTTTACAAATGAAAGATTACCAAAAAATGTTGGTGATAAAGTAAGATTAACATTAAAAGAAATGCAAGATATGAATTTAGTTTTACCTTTCATTGATAGATATGGTAAAGAATGTGATTTAGAAAAATCATATGTAGAAATTACAAAAACAGAAACTGAATATGAACTAAAAGTAAATTTAGTATGTTCTAAAGAAGAAAGTTTCATTATAGAACACTTAGGTTGTACTGACAAATGTAATACAAATTGTTCACAAAAACCATCAAATTCAAAATGTACTACTTCTACAAAGTTAGTTAAAGAATATCAATATCAAAAAGATGTTAAAAATAAAATTGTAGATAGTTATAAATGTGATAAAGGTTATACTTTAAAAGGTAATAAATGTATATCAAGTGTAAAAGAAACAGTTAAAAAAGAAGCAACTCCAGTTTATGGAGAAAAAGTAGTAGAAGAAGCACCAATTGAAAAAACTAAAAAAGTTGAAGCAACTTATAGCGATTGGTCTGACTGGTCTGACAATAAAGAATATGACCCTAATAACAATAGCATTAGTTGGGGTAAAGGCGAGTTAGTATGGAATGAAAAAAATGGTGCTAAAAAAGTAACTAAAAAAATAACTAAACAAGATACATCAAAACCAATTTATCAAGTAACATATGATAATGTTGTAGGTACATATAAACAATATTTATGTTCTAGTTATAGTTATTTTAGAGATACTAATAATGTTACATATCAAACTACTGAGTGGGTAAAACAAAGTACTAATAAAAAAATGGACTACGTACCAGACAATACTTATAATACTATGTATGTAGTAAAAGGTATAGATTTTGAATCTTGTAGTAGTACATGTACTTTAAAACCATATTATTTAGTTGATGTTTATACAAGAACAGTAAAGAAAGAAACAAGAACAGAAAGTGAATTAAGAGCAGTATGTAATGTAACAGAAAAAACAATTACTGTATATGGCAAAAAGAAAACATTTATTGGTTATGAAACAGAA
>CAYWQZ010000004.1:6077-16079 GCA_964460565.1 uncultured Mycoplasma sp. | reverse complement strand
TAAAAAGGATAATTAAAGGAAAAATAATTGTAGCAAAGGAGATATGTTATGAAAAGTACAGGTGTAGTTAGAAGAATTGATGATTTAGGTAGGGTTGTTATTCCAAAAGAGATAAGGAAGTCTTTGCGTATTCGTGATGGGGAAAGTGTTGAATTTTTTTTGGATAGTGACAATATTGTTTTGAAAAAGTATTCGCCTTTTTCTAATTTGGATAGTTTTTATAGAGCTTATGTTGATTCGGTTTATCCTGAAATTAATGGTAATATAATGATTGTTGATAGGGATAAGTTTGTAGCAATAGCAGGTAATTTAAAAAAAACTTATTTGAATACTATTATTTCTCCATATTTAGATGAGGTAATTCAAAATAGGAGTGTTTTAACTTGTTATGATTTTGAGGAACTTAATTTGGCTTTGGATAAGACTGAGTTAGTTAGTTATGTAATTGCACCAATTATTGCTAGAGGTGATGCGGTTGGAGCGGTGATAATTTTATCTAGTAGTAAGAGAGTTGATGATTTTGCTTCAAAGACGGCGATGATTGCTGCTAAATTTTTGGGGAAATATATTGAAGAATAGTGTTAATTGTGTTATACTTTTTACATATTTAAAGTGTTTTTAAAGGTTATTTATAATATTTTTAAATATAATTATTATGGAGTTTATGTTAAAGATATTTTACTTTTAAAAACATTTCTTTATTTATGAAAGGGTGATTTGATGAAAGAAAAGTTTTATATTACTACTCCGATATATTATCCTTCTGATTATTTTCATATAGGACATTGTTATACAACAATTATTGCAGATTCTATTGCAAGATATAAGAGATTAAAAGGATATGATGTTTTTTTTCAAACTGGTACTGATGAGCATGGACAAAAAATTGAGAGAAAGGCTTTAGAAGCTGGTGTTTCTCCTAAAGAGTATGTAGATAAGATAGTAGATAATGCTAAAGATTTATGGAAGTCTTTAAATATTACTTATGATAAGTTTATTAGAACTACTGATTCTTATCATGTAGAAATAGTTCAAAAGATTTTTGAAAAATTATATAATCAGGGAGATATTTATAAGGGTACTTATGAAGGGCTTTATTGTACGCCTTGTTAATCTTTTTGGACGGAGACTCAACTTGATGATGATGGAAAGTGTCCTGATTGTCATAGAGAAGTTCATAAGGTAAGTGAAGAAGCATATTTTTTTAGATTATCTAAGTATCAAGATAGATTGGTAGAATTTATAGAGAGTAATCCTGATTTTATTCAACCTGTTTCTAGGAAGAATGAGATGATTAATAATTTTATTAAGCCAGGTCTTCAAGATTTGTGTGTTTCAAGAACTTCTTTTACTTGGGGAATACCTGTATCTTTTGATGAGAAACATGTTATTTATGTGTGGATAGATGCTCTTAGTAATTATATTACTTCACTTGGTTATTTAAGTTCTGATGATAGTATGTTTAAGAAATATTGGCCTTGTGATTTACATATTGTAGGTAAGGAAATAGTTCGTTTTCATACGATAATTTGGCCTATTATGTTAATGGCTTTGGATATACCGCTTCCTTCTAAGGTATTCGGACATGGTTGGCTTATTGTTGATGGAGGTAAAATTTCTAAGAGTTTAGGTAATTATAAAGACCCGAGAGAGTATATTTCATTATATAGTGTGGACGCAGTTAGATATTTTGCTTTAAGGGAAGTTCCTTTTGGTAGTGATGGTAATTTTTCAGAGGAAGCTCTTGTTAATAGAATTAATTCTGATTTAGCTAATGTTTTGGGTAATTTAGTTAATAGAACTATTACGATGGCTAATAAGTATTTTTCAGGTGTAGTAAGTAATAAAGGTATTTCTTTAGAAGTTGATGATGATTTAGTTATTTCTAAGAATAGTTTATTAAAAAGAGTAGATGAAAAGATGAATAGTTTAGAAGTTAATCTTGCTTTAGATGAAATATTTAGTTTACTTAGAAAATCTAATAAGTATATTGATGATACTGTTCCTTGGGTTCTTGCAAAAGATGAAAGTAAGATGAATAGATTAGAAACTGTGTTATTTAATTTGCTTGATTCTATAAGAGTTAGTGCTATTTTACTTCAACCTTTTATACCAGAGATATCTTTAAAGATATTAAATCAGTTGAATGTTAGTGATAATTCTTTTGAAAATATTTATAATAATGTTTCATATGAGGTTGGTATTCCTGAGGTTTTATTTAAAAGAATTGATAAATAGTGTAAAAAAGGGTGTAAATTTTTGTATTTATATCTTTTTTTTGTTTATTTTTTGAAAATATGTTTTATAATTAGTTTGTAGTACTAAAAAAATAAAAAGGAGAATTTATATGTTTTCTAAGATGAAAATTAAGGAAGTTCTATGGATTATTTTTGTAGTATTGATGATTGAACTTATTATTTCTGGTCCAACGATTATTGATATAATTTATTTAATCATTATGTTAGCTTATTTTATAAGTTTTAAGTTGTCTAAATGATACCTAGTGTATCTTTTTGTTTTGGTATATAATATTTTTAGGAGGTATATTTATGTTAGTTGATACGCATTTGCATTTGCTTGAAAGTGATTTTGAAGATATTGATAGGGTAATTAAAGATGCTTGTGATGTTGGGGTTAATTATTTAATACTTGGTGGTTGTGATAAGGAAAGTAATAGGGAAAATGTTATTTTGTCTTCTAAATATGATAATGTTTATGGTTCTGTTGGATTTCACCCTGAGTTTGCTTCTTTAGTTACTTTGGAAGATTTAAAGGAGATGGAGGAAGTTATTAGGAGTAATGATAAGATTATTGCTATTGGTGAGATAGGTCTTGATTATCATTATGGTAAGGATGATAGGGAATCTCAGATGATTTTATTTGAAAGGCAACTTTGTATGGCTGAAAAATTAGGGTATCCGGTTGTTATTCATACTAGAGATTCTATTAGTGATACTTATGATATACTTAGTAAACATAATGTAAAAGGGGTTATTCATTGTTATTCTGGTAGTTTGGAGATGGCAGAGAAGTTTATTAAACTTGGTTTTTGTTTGGGAATAGGGGGAGTTTTAATGTTTAATAATAGTAATTTAAAAGAGATTGTAAAAAATGTTTCTTTAGATAGTATTGTTTTTGAAACTGATAGTCCTTATTTATCACCGATTAGAGGTTCTAAAAATGAACCTAAAAATGTTAGGTTAATTGCTAATTATTTAAGTGATTTGTTAGGTATTTCGATAGAAGAGGTGGAGAGGGTTACTTTTTCTAATGTTTGTAGGATATTTGACATAGAATTATAAATTTGATAAACTTATTATAGGTGGTGTGCTCGTTATGATAAAGATGAGAAAACTAAATATTAAGAAGTTTAAGAAGAAAATTAATTTTTATAGATTAGGTAAGTTAGTTGCTATATTTTTATATGTTTTTGGTGTTGGATTAGTTTTGCTTGGAATTTCTTCTTTTATTGCTTTTAAAAATGATAGTGAAGATATTATGGTTTCTAATAATAATTTGGAAAAAAGTGTAGGAGAAGATGAATTGCTTAGTAGTTATGAAAAACTTAGTACTAAGGTTTTATCTCCTGTTATGTATGATAGTATGAGTAAAGCTGCTTTAAATAGTAAGTATTATCCAACTAGTTTTTATGGCAAATTAACACATTATGGACCAGATTGTAAGGGTTGTGGAGGACATCTTGGTTGTAACGGACAAGATGCTAGAAATGGCAATATATATTATGAGGATAAGGAGTATGGTACTATTAGGATAGTGGCGGCTTCAAAAACTCTTCCTTGTGGCTCGATTATTCGTATTAATGTTGATGCTTATGATCCAAATGGAATGTATGCAATTGTGCTTGATAGAGGTGTAGGAGATGGAGTTATTGATTTACTTAAAACTAGTGAAAAGGCTAAGGCTCCGTCAAGAACTGTTAAAAAAGTTAGATTTGATATAGTAAGGTATGGTTATTAATTATTTGTATAAAAAATCACATTTTGAAATATGATGTGGTTTTTATTTTGATATTTTTGTTAAATAAATATTATCTTTGCGTAAAAAATATTTTTTTTTGATTTAGATACTTGATTTTTTTTGTTATTTCTTGTACTATTAATATAGTAAAGGAGGATAAGAAAGATGGAACAAAATAATTCAAAAAAAGTTTTATTGTCTGTATTAGGAGTTGCAATCTTAATAGTTGCAGTAGTTGGAATTTCATTTGCTGCTTTAAACTATGATAGAGTTGGTGGAACTAATTCAATATCAACTGGTACTGTTACAATGAGTTTTGCAGAAGTAACTAAGGGAATTGCTTTAAATGATGCTTTACCTATTTCTGATACTGCTGGAAAGGCATTATCAGGCAGTGGTCAATATTTTGATTTTTCAGTTAGTACTGCTGCAAGTACAGCACTTGCAATTGATTATGAAATTAATGTAACACCTGTTACTATAACTACTAGTGATTCTGTTGGTGCTTTAACAGATGAACAAGTTAAAGTTTATCTTGAAAAGAAAAATGCATCTGATACTTATGAACAATCAGTTGCACCTACACTTGCTAGTGCTTTAACAGCTTCTACTGTTAGAGTTGGTTCTAAAGTGTTAAAAACAGTTACTGTTAACCATACTGGTACTGGTACTCTTGTTGATGAATATAGACTTAGAATATGGATTGATGAAGACGTTAATGTTGATGATTTATCTGGTACTGAAGGTAAACATTATGAATATCGTTTAAAAGTTAACGTTGATGGAACTGCTAGTGCACTTGGCGCATAGCATAATATTTTGAATTTATTTTAAATATTTAGAAAGGAGATTAATATGCAAGAAAATAATAAAAAAACTTTAATTTTATCAGTATTAGGTGTTTTAGTTTTAATTATTGCAGTAGTTGGAGTATCATTTGCTATGTATAGTTTCTCTGCTGCAGGAACTCGTGAAAACGTTATTAAAACTGGTACTGCTTCACTTGATTTTTCTGGAGAAGGTTCTTGTACTGGTTTAACAGAAGGGCAAACTGCTACTGATTATGCAGATTGTGAAAATAAAGGTGGTAATTGGACTGGTCCTAACACAATTGCTTTAACTAATGAATATCCAAAAACTGATGAAGAAGGTTTAAAAAATGATGCAGCTACATTTGATTTAGTTGCTGATTTTACTGGTGATATGACAATTAATTATGCTTTACAATTTGTTGATATTACTCCAGGAACTACTTTATCAGCAGCTGATGTTAAAGTTCAAGTTAAGAAAACTGCTGGTGATACTGTAACTTATCCAATGGGTACTGCTACTACTGGTGTTAAATTAAATTCTATTAGTGCTAATACTAATACTTTAACTGGTAGTGATGGTTATGTATTTGATAGTGGTACACTTACTTCTAGTGGTACTATTAGTTATGCAGTTAAAGCTTGGGTTGATGATACTTATAATTTAGCAATTCAAAATCCTGAATATACAGGTACTTGTTCTATAGCAGAACATACTACTGCTAATGCATGTGCTACTGCTGGTGGAACATGGACTCAATCTAAAGCAACTGATTCTGAAACATTTAGTTTTAAAATTAGAGTTGTAGCAGCACAAAATACTGGTGCTTAAAAAATTAATAAGTTAAAAATAGTGTAGATTTACACTATTTTTTTTATTAGTTTAAAAAAATGTTGTTAAAAAACTATATATTGTGGTATTATAATTATGTAGAGTCTATGAGGTGAATTATGGAAAAAGAACAAAAGGGAGAACTTAGTTTAGATAATCGTAAGTTAGCGGATAAAGTTGCAGATGAGTTATTAACAAGAGATGTTAATTATGATAGGAAATTTTTGATATTTTTACTTATTTTTGTTGTTTTACTGTCGTTTTTGATTTGCACTGTTTGATTTTCTATAAATAATTATTATAATCAGGGATCAAGTGATAATACTATTAATGCAGGTTCGGTTTTATTTTCTTTTAATGAAGATTCAAATTATATTAAGATATTAGATGCCACACCAACAAAAGATGAGGTTGGTAAGGCTTATATTAATCCTAATTATTATTTTGATTTTACAGTTTCTGTTGGTTATAGTAAAAAGGCTAAGAAAGAGAAGTTTAATTATGAAATATCACTTATACCTATGAAAGATAATACATTATCATCTAAGTATATAAGAGTTTATTTAACGGAAAATGATAATGATGTTCGTTTAACTAACGAGGTTATTAGTAATTTTTCTGATTTAAAGGATAGTGAGATAAATAAGGGAGCAAAGATATTACTTCATAAAAAAGCAGATAAGGATATGATAAATAATTATAGATTACGTTTATGGCTTTCTGATAAGTATGAAATTTCAGATAAGTCTTTAGAATTTAAGTGTAAGGTTTCTGTAAATACGTATGTTGATTAGAAAGGGGTGATATAATGAAAAATATTTTTAATAGAATAGCAAAAATTATTTCTTCTGCTGTGTTTACTTTATTAATGATAGTAATTGTATTGATAGTTGTTTATATTGTAAGAGTTAAATTTTTAGCTAATGATAATCGTTTAGGAGAGGTAAGATTAAATTTTTATACAATACTTACTACTAGTATGGTTCCTACTATTGATGCTGGAGATATTGTTGTTACTTATAAGAATGATAATAACATTTATAATGAAGGTGATATTATTACTTTTGTTAGAACTGGATCTTCTACTACTATAACTCATCGTGTTATTGAAGTTAGTGAGTTAAATGGTGAACGTTATTATAAAACTCAAGGAGATCATAATGCTTCTGCTGATACTACTTTAGTTCCTGCTTCTAGTGTTGTTGGTAGAGTAACTTTTAGAGTTCCTAAACTTGGTTATTTACAACAATTTTTAGTTACTAGAGTTGGTTGGATAACTGCGATAGTTATTCCATGTATGGGTATAGTTATTTATGATATTTTGAAGGCTATTAAACTTGCTTATGGTAAAACTAGTAGTAAGATTAAAGAAACTTCTAAAACACGTGAAGCTAGGGAAAATTTGAAAAAGGTGATTGCAAATGAAGGATAGTTCTATTGAAAATGAAGTGTTTCAAGATGAAATTGATGCTAATTCAATTGTAGTAACTAAGGAAAAAGGTAAGAAAAGTGGAATTATATTTGTAGTTTTGGGTTTTCTATTGTTACTTTTTTTAGGTATTTATTTATTGTTTAGATTTGGTGTAATTAGTTTTAGTAGTAAGCAATATATAAGTGGTAATTTGTTTGTAGTTCATTCAAAGACTAATTTTGGTGATACTATTTCTTCTTTTGAAAGTTATAATAGTTATGATAATGCTTATTCTTATACTTTTTATGTAAAAAATGATAATAAAGATGAATATTTATATAAAGTTAAGTTAAGAAATTTGAGTTATGAAAAGGGTAATAGTAGCAGTGTGATGTATGCAATTGTGAAGGATTCTGATTTGTTATTTAAGGGTAAACTTGATAATGATAGTAATGTTATTTTAACTACTCAGAGTATTTTACCTAGTAGAACTGATAGTTATGAAATTAAACTTTGGTCTGATGAAAAAGATGAGAAATTAAAGTTTAAGATAGATGTTGAAAGTTAGGAGGATAAAATGAAAAGTGTTGTTAAGGAATTTTTGGAATTAATGGGTTATTGTGTTTTGGTTGTTTGTTTCTTGTTTGCTTCATTTTTGTTACTTATGAATGTTTATCATTATAAGGAATTAAATAAGGTGGATAGTAGAAGTTTAGGTAGTGAGGAGAGGTATTTAGCAGTTAAGGATATAATTAGTAGTGTAGAAAATAATGTTAGTCTTGTTAAGTTTACTGATAGTTCTAATGCTGCAAATGGTGCTAAATTAATTAAAGATGGTTTTGATTCTTGTATTAATTATATGAAGAATAGTAGTTTTTATAAGTTAAGTGAAAAGACATATATTACTGAAAAAGATATATATGATGCTAATAAGGAAATGTATAATACTCTTAATAATAAGTGTTTATTCTTTATTCCATATTATATTGAATCTGCTAATAATACTTATGGTGTTGGTGCTTCATATGAAAAGGAATTAAAAGATGAGGTTGAATTTCAAAAAGATAAAGTTTCTTTATATTCTGATTTTTTATTTAATAAGTCTTTAGGTAATAGTGCTTATAAATATAGTACTAGTATTACTACTTCAACTATATATAATGATTTAAATAAAAGTGTTAATTTAACTATTGCTAATTATGAAGATTTAGCTAGAACTGTTGAAAAGATTTCTTTATGGTATGTTGAAGAGTTTGGAGGTGCTAGATAATGAAAGTATTTTTTTCTAGATTTTTAGGTTTTTTAAAGTATGTTTTATTAGTTATTTCATTTGCTTTAGTATTTTATGGAATAATTGTTACATATAAAAGATTAGATAAGAATATAATGGAAGCTATTCCGATTTTTATACCATTTCTTGTAGTTTTTGTTGTTTATGTAGTTAATTTATTTATTAGAAGTAAGGTTATAAGAGATAATTTGCTTTATAATGCAGTTTCTGTTATAGTATTTGCAGTAATCATTGTTATTTGTATTAGGGCTAAGTTTGATACTAGTATGATATTATATTATAAGTATGCAATAGATTTTAATCCGGCATATTTTGCTGATAATTTATCTACTATACAAATGATGCTTTATACTTTAGCGGGTTCTAATGTGTTATTTATGTTGTCTGCTTTATTTAATGAAAAGAAAGTTAAAAAAGTAGAAGTAAATGATAAGAAAAAAATAAAGAAAGAAGAAGATGAAAATTAGTTTTCATCTTTTTAAACAGGTGGTTTATGTATAATGATTTTAAGTTTAAGAAAAAGTTCGGACAAAATTTTTTGGTTGATTCTAATATAGTTAGTAAAATTGTTAATACTATTGATGTTAGAAATGATAATTTAGTTGTTGAAATAGGTTGTGGAGATGGAAAGTTAACTAAAAAGTTATGTGAGTATTTTGATTATGTTTTAGGTTATGAAATTGATTTGGATGTTAAGGAAAGACTTTTTGCTTCTTTGGGTGAGTTTGATAATTTTAATATTATATTTAATGATTTTTTAGAGTGTGATTTGAATAAAGATATTTCTAATTATGAGTTTGATAATTTATATGTTGTTGGAAATTTGCCTTATTATATTACTACTCCAATTATAGAGAAGTTGGTGTTAAGTGGATTAGATTTTAATTCTATGACATTTATGGTTCAAAAGGAAGTTGGAGATAGAATTGGTGCTAAAGTTGGAATCAGGGAATATGGTTCTCTTACGGTGTTTTTAAGTTATTTTTATGATATTAAGAAGGAGTTTGTAGTAAGTCGTAATTCGTTTGTACCTAAGCCTAATGTTGATAGTATGATTATATCTTTTACTAAGAAGAGTGAAATTTATGATTTGAAAGATAGGGAGTTGTTTTTTAAGTTAGTTCGTGATAGTTTTAAATTTAAAAGGAAAACGCTTAGAAATAATTTGAGTAATGGTTATGATTTAGAAAAAGTTAATAGTGTATTGAATAAGTATGGTTATGATTTGAGTGTAAGAGCGGAACAACTATCTGTTTTAATATTTTGTGATATTGCTAATTGTTTAGTTAATTAATTTTAATATATTTTTATTTGCAGCATATAATTTTTTGGGAGAAATTATATGCTTTTTAATATTGGTGATTTGTTTTTATGTGTGTGTTGTTATAAAGGTTATATTGAAGGGATATTGATTTATTAAATAGAATGAGTATTTTTATTTACCTGGGAAACTACTCCATATTGATACTACATATATTTAAGTAATAGCCTCTTAAATTTTTATAAAATAGGGAAAAGACGGCAAATTGCAAAATAATATCAATTGCTAATTAAAAGGGTGGAGTGGAAACACAGTAATATTTAATTGACAGAATAAATTATCGTACAAAAATGTCGAAAAATGAAAAAAGTACGCCCTATCGTACAAAATTGACAAATAAAGAATATAATGTTATAATGT
>CAYWQZ010000004.1:277-6067 GCA_964460565.1 uncultured Mycoplasma sp. | reverse complement strand
GAGGAGATGAGTATTACTATGATTAAGAGGGAAAAATATCTTGATGATATAAGACCATTTTATGAAGAGGATTTAATTAAAGTCATTACAGGTATAAGAAGATGTGGAAAATCTACATTGTTAGAACAAATTGTTGAAGAATTATCTGTTAATATTGATAAAGATCATATTATCTATATTAATTTTGAAGATGTTGAATATTCTGACATAAAAGATTTTAAAGATTTGAATAATTATATTGTTAATTTAATAAAAGATGAGAAAAAATATTATTTACTGTTTGATGAAATACAAAATATAGAAAATTGGGAAAAAACAGTAAATTCTTTAAAAACAACAAAAAATGTATCATTATTTATAACAGGGTCAAATAGTGATTTATTATCTGGTGATTTAGCAACATATTTGTCTGGTAGATATGTAAGTTTTAAAATGCAACCTTTTACTTTTAGTGAGGTATGTGAATTAGAGGGTACTAATGATTATGAACATATTTTTTTAGATTATGTTAAATGGGGCGGAATGCCACAAAGATTTAGATTTAATAATGAAAGACAATTACGAACATATTTGTCTGATGTATATGATTCAATAGTTATGAAAGATATTATAAGAAGATTTAAGATAACTGATTTAGATTTATTTAATAGAATTGTTGAATATATTATGACTACACCTTCTCAATCTTTTTCGGCAGAAAATCTAGTTAATTATTTAAAAGATAAAGATGATAGGAATGTATCTAAAGAAACAATTTATAATTACCTCGAATATATGTGTAAAGGATTATTAGTTTCTAAAGTAGATAGATACGATGTTAGGGGTAAAAGAATATTAAATGGAAAATATAAATATTATTTAGTAGATTTAGGATTAGGTAGAGTGATGAATACATCAAAGAAGGAACAACTTGGTGCTTATATTGAAAATATTGTTTATAATGAATTGATATATAGAGGATATGATGTTAAGATTGGGGCACTAGAAAATGGAGAAGTTGATTTTATAGCATTAAAAGATGGTAATAAAGAATATTATCAAGTTTGTTATATATTAGGTGATAATGAAAATGTTATAAATAGGGAATTTGGTGCGTTTGATAATGTACATGATCATTATCCAAAATATGTAATATCAACTGATAAATTTGATATGTCACAGGATGGAGTAATTCATAAAAATATTATAGATTGGTTATTAGAAAAGTAATAATGTTTAGAACACTTAATTGTGTTTCTTTTTTTGGGTGTGTGTTTATAATTAATAAAATAAAGATAATAGAAGTTATAAAAAGAACAAATAGAATATTAGATAAATCAGTTGTAGATTTAGAAAAAAAGATGCAATTGTTAATCTAAAGAGAAATTTAAAAAACTTATAATAGTGATAATAATGTAAATGATTATGCAAGTAATAAGGTAGATTTTTTCTAATAGGACAAGTGATGAAAAGTGCAAAGTTTAATAGTAAAGTAAATTTGTTAATAGTCTTTTTATTTTTTCAAATTGTAAGATTTGTTTTTGAAAATTTCCTAATATTATATTATTTATTGCATATAATTTTTTGGAGGGATTATATGCTTTTTAATATTGGTGATTTGGTTACTAGGAAGTCTCATAATCATGATATGGTTTTTAAGATTATTAATATCATGGATAAGAAGGTAATTTTAAAAGGACTTAATATTAGGTTATTGGCAGATGCTTTTATTGATGATTTGTCTTTATGTGAGGGTTGTGATAAGGATTATATTGAAGGGGATACTGATTTATTAAATAGAATGTCTAGTTTTAGAAATCTTGATCGTGATGAGTATTTTTATTTACCTGGGAAAATACTTCATATTGATGCGGATAAGGATTATTTGGATAGGTGTATGAAACTTTATAAGGAAATGAATATTTTATCTTATGGTATTATTTTAAAAGAAGATGATGTTTATAAGGATATAGAAAAGTATTTGATTGATGTAAGGCCTGATATTTTGGTAATTACGGGTCATGATGCTTTTTATGATAAGAATGATACTAATTATACTGATATGGATAATTATAAGAACAGTTCTAATTTTGCTAAGGCAGTAATGGCTGCGAGAAAGTATGAAAAAGATCATGAGAAGTTAGTTATTATTTCGGGAGCGTGTCAGTCTAATTATGAGGAACTTATTAGGGCTGGTTCTAATTTTGCTTCAAGTCCAAAAAGGATAAATATTCATGCACTTGATCCTGCGATTGTGGCTTCAAGTGTTAGTTTGTCTAATAAAAATAGTCCAATTGATTTGATTAATATACTTAGTAAAACTAAGTATGGTAAAGATGGGGTTGGAGGTATTATTACGAATGGTACTATGTATGTGGGGTATCCAAGATGAGTATAGATAAGATTAAATCTTTTATTGAAGATAATATGAATCAGCAAATTAATTTTAGGTTTAATGGAAGTAGAAATCAAATAGAGGAGTTTTCAGGTAAGATAGTTAGTATGTATAAATCGGTATTTTTAGTTAAGGTAGATGGTGTTTCTTTTACTAAGTCTTTTTCTTATGCAGATGTTTTAATTGGTAATTTGGAGTTAAGTTTACAATAAATTTTGTAAATAGTATTGATTTTTTTATTTGGTTAATATAAAATAAAATTAGAAGCAGTTTGCTTTTTAAAAGGAGGACAATAGATGAAAATAACATCAGTAAATGTGCGTAAAATTGAAAAAGAAGGTTCACGCATGAAAGGAATTGCATCAGTTTTAATTGATGATTGTTTTGCAGTTCATGATATTCGTATTATTGAAGGAGATAACGGTTTATTTATAGCTATGCCTAGCAGAAAAACTGCGACAGGTGGATATCGTGATATAGCTCATCCAATTAATCCTGAGACACGTACAATGTTCGAAGAAACTATTTTAGAAGCATATAAAACTGCAGAATAATTTAGTTTTAAAATACATAATTTGTTTTATGTATTTTTTTTTGTTTTATTCATATATTTAAGTGGAGGGATATTATGGATAAAACACTTGATAATGTTAGTTATAATCATGGAATAAGTATTAATGAAAGAAAAAGTATTTATATAACTGGAGTTTTAAAAATAGCTAGTTTTGATGATGAAGAGTTTTTACTTGAAACTAATATGGGTTATTTAGTTATAAAGGGAGAAGGATTAGAACTTTTAAGATTAGATACAAAAGATGGTATAGTTTCTATTAAGGGAGTTATTATTAGTTTGTGTTATATGGAAAATTTAAAGAAGCAGAGTAAGCAAAGTAGTTTGTTAGATAAATTATTTAAATGATTTTATCTAAACAAATTTATTCTTTTTTATTTTCTTTTGTATTTGGAGTTTTTTATTCTTTTTTATTTAGTGTTTTTAGGAAGTATTTGATATATTCTAATGTGTTTTTAAGATTATTATTTAATTTTGTGTTTATGATTTTGTGTGTTTTTTTGTATTTTGTTTTGATTATTTTGATTAATAATGGAATTATTAGTTATGTATTTTTTATATTGTTTATATTAGGTGTTTTTTTAGGTAAAAGATTATTTACATATTTTAGATGTAAAGTATAATCTTTTTTTGTCGTAAGTGTTGACTAATTTACTATTTTTGATAGAATGATTGTAAGGAGTTATGTATATGAAAAGTAATAAAAAGAAGACAAAGAGGGTTATTTTATTTACTATGATATGTATGATGATTAATGGATATATTATTTTTTCTGTTGCTTCAATATTTAAAGATGTAAGAATGAAGGAACTTGAGAAGGAAGAACTTGCTATGAAATTAGAGGAAATTAAGGAAGAAACAGAAAGTTTAAAAGTTGAGGCTAACAAGCTTCAGGATAAAGAGTATATAGGTAAGTATGCTAGAGAAAAGTTTTTATATTCTGGAGAAGATGAGTATATATTAAAAATTAAATAATAACATTGGTTATTATTTTTTCTTAATAGTATTGATTTTTTTTGTTTTTTATATTAATATACTATGAAAAGAGAGGTATATATGAGGGAATCTATTAATTATATAAGTGATAATTTAAAAGATAATGATGTTGTTGTGGTTGGGTGTTCTGGGGGTCCTGATTCTATGGCACTTCTTGATCTTTTAATTAATTATAGAAAGAAACATAATATTTTTATTGTATGTGCTCATGTTAATCATAATGTAAGAAAGGAAAGTGCTGATGAGGCTGTTTTTGTGGGTGATTATTGTAAAAAGTATAATATTATGTTTGAGAGTATGACTATTGAAAAGTATGGTGATGATAATTTTGAGAATGAGGCTCGAAATATTAGGTATAATTTTTTTGATAGTTTGATAGAAAAATATAATGCTAATTACTTGATGACCGCGCATCATGGAGATGATTTAGTAGAGACAATATTGATGAGGATTGTTAGGGGTTCTACTTTGGCAGGTTATAGTGGTTTTTCTTTAAAGGTAGTTAAAGATAGGTATACTTTACTTAGACCTTTAGTTTATACTACTAAGGCAGATATTTTGGAGTATAATAAAGTACATAAAATACCTTATGTGATTGATAAAACTAATTTTGATGATATTCATACTAGAAATAGATATAGAAAGAATGTGTTGCCTTTTTTGAAAAAAGAGGATAAGAACGTTCATTTAAAGTTTATTAAGTATAGTAAGACTTTATTATCTTATGTAAAGTATATTGATAGTTTGGTTAGTGATATATTTAGTGATGTAGTTAAGGATAATAAGGTTGATATTGTTAAATTTAAGGAAAATGATGATTTAATTCAGGATAGAATTATTTATAAGTTATTGGAAGAGTTTTATCAAGATGATTTATTTTTAATTACGGACGTTCATGTTAGTTTGATTAAGAAGATTATTTATAGTAAAAAAGCTAATACGTTTGTTTATTTGCCTAATAATGTTAAGGCTATAAAGAGTTATAATGAGTTTTGTGTTATTCGTGAAACTGAACTTTTAGATAGTTATGAGATTGAACTTAATGATGTTGTTTGTTTGCCTAATGGTAAAAATATTAAAGTGGTAGATGAGGCAGATAAGAATACTAATTATTATTGTAGACTTAATATTTCTGATGTTACTTTTCCTTTAATGGTGAGAACTAGAAAATCTGGTGATAAGATGTGTGTTAAGGGTTTGAAGGGAACAAAGAAAGTTAAGGATATATTTATAGATAGTAAGATTTCGGTAAGGGAAAGAAGACTTTGGCCGGTAGTTACGGATTCTAAAGGAGAGATAATTTGGGTTCCAGGATTAAAAAAGAGTAAGTTTGATATTCCAAAAAGTAAAAAGTGTGATATAATACTTAAGTATTATTAAGAAGGAGGAAATTATGAAGAAAAAAAGTACGAGTAAGAGTATAATATCTTATTTAGTTATATTGTTATTATTTGTAGGTGTTTACTTTTTATATGTTACATTAAATGTTAAGGTAAATAATTTTACATATGATGAATTTATTGATGTTTTAAATAGTAATAAAATTACAGAACTTGAGATTACACCTAGAGATTCTGCTAAAGTGTATGAGATTGAGGGTAAACTTAATGATTATAAGGATAATGAGTATTTTACTTTGAGTGTTCCTTTATCAGATAGTGTTTTGTCTAATATACTTGAAAGGGATAATTTTAAAGTAGTTGTTAATAAGGATCCTGGTTCTAGTTCTTTTTGGGCTATTGTAATTAATTATGTGCCATTGTTATTATTAGTAGGATTTGCTTTCTTTTTCTTAAGTAAGCAAGTTGGTGGCACTAATAAGTCATTTGATTTTGGAAAGAGTAAGGCT
>CAYWQZ010000004.1:0-267 GCA_964460565.1 uncultured Mycoplasma sp. | reverse complement strand
TTACATAGTGATAAAGATAAAGTTACTTTTGATAATGTGGCTGGTCTTGTTGAGGAAAAATATGAGGTTAAAGAACTTATTGACTTTTTGAAGAATCCTAAAAAGTTTCAAAAACTTGGGGCTAGAATACCAAAGGGAATATTATTAGTAGGTCCTCCAGGAACTGGTAAGACACTTCTTGCTAAAGCAGTTGCAGGAGAGGCTAATGTACCATTTTATTATATAAGTGGTTCTGATTTTGTGGAATTATTTGTAGGTGTTGGTGCT
>CAYWQZ010000003.1:0-18896 GCA_964460565.1 uncultured Mycoplasma sp. | reverse complement strand
TATCTATATAATACATTCTTTTTCTTCCACAATATACTATTAATTCAACTTTAAACTTCCCACTAATGATTTTATCCATTTTTCTACCAAAACTATATTTTAATATTGTAGAAATTATAGATTTTCCATAATTATATTTTTTATTACCCATTTTTTATGCTTCCTTTCTTTTTTTCAGTTAACTTGAATTTTTTTAAATAATTTGCATATACTATTATTGACAAAATATTAAAATAATGATATTATGTCAATATAGAAGGGCGCTAGTTGAAAATAGACTAGGCAAATGTTCTGGTTGAGATACCAGTTCGACTTAAACACTCGATATCGAGTGTTTATTTTATTTTAATATATCCTTTTGTTTTATTATTATTCAAATTAGATGGTTTCTTATGTATTTTATTATTGAATAAAAAATCACTTATTTCCGACATTAATTCTTCATTAATAGAAGAATCATATTTATTTTCCAACAACATTGAGTGATTAATCTTTATTTTCGTTGTTCTATTTTCAACAATAACCTCTTGTTTTATTCCATTTTTTTTGTTAAAGTTTTTAGTCTTATCTGTAGACAAAGAAAATATAAACCCTTTTTTTATTTGCCTTTGTTTAGTAGGATTCCCTTCATCATCTTCTATACTAGATATTGTTGCAACACCTACATTATTTGTTTTTGGTTCTACAGCAACTACTAAAACAGGATGATATCCTGTTTCAGTAGAATCACCATATAAATCACTATTTTTAGCAATTTTCACTTTAAATAATTTTTTCTTAGCACTTGTTGTTGAATTATCATTAATCTTTTTTCTATTCTTTTTTAAAGATTCTTTTTTGTATCTTTTACTATTATTTCTATTTTCTTTTATTTGTTGTTGCATTATAATATCCTTTCTTTTTCCAGTTAACTGGAATTTTTTTATTTTTTCTTAACCCATGTTTTCCAAATAATAAAGATTATAAAGACTACATATAACCAAAATAAATAATCACCTACTGTTTCTACAAACATATTTACTTCTTCTGCAGTTACTTTCCAAGTACCTATATTAAATCCATTTAACTTGATGTTTGTAAGTGTTATTAATCCTATTAGTATTAATGTTATTGTAGCTAACACCTTAACTATAATAATTACATATTTATTCATTTTTCTTAAACCTCTTTTCTAATTGTCAAATAATTTAAATGGTATTTTAATAATACTTACCAAAAGTGATATTATATGTGGAAGTAGTGTAATAGTAATAGATCCGCCAACAACACAAACAGCACCACCAACAACACCATATACTAGTTCTATAGCTTTACTATTAAAAATATCTTCAATGACAAATTTACCTATTTCAACAAGTATTTCCCATAATTGTTCCCACCATACTTTTGGAGGATTTGCTTCTATATTATCAAAATCATCTTTATCCACTGGTTTATTTACAACTTGACATTTATATAAAACATCATCCTTAGTATAATGTAATTCAAGCATTTCTACTTTATCTATAGTTGTATAACGATATCTATAACCTTGAAAATCATAATCTCCTGTATACATTGTATTTTTGCATTTCATAGTTGAACATAATAATATTGAACAATCATAATTAAATCCTTCTGTTTGTCCTGTTAAATCAAATTTACCAAACTGTTTATCTTTAATACGATTTCCTAAATAAAATGTTGGAAATTCTAATTCTGTAGAATGTTTATTTACTCTTATTTTTTTTGTTCCTGGTTCGTATTCTTCTATAATATTATCCTTTTCTATAATATTAGGTTTTCCAGGTTGCATTAGATTTGACATCAAATCATATCTTTCAACAGTTATATAATCATATTGAAATTTTGAATAGTCAATCCTGTCAGGTTTAATATTATCTGGAAAATTAAAATTATAAAAATAAACTAACATGTTTTTTTCACCAGTCCAATATTCATCCCACCATGTATAAAGATTACTATCAGCATCAACATTAACTTCAACAACTGTATATTCATCTATTACTAATGTAGAATTGAAATTTAGCTCTACAGAAAATCCATTTAATTTTGAATGATTAGCTGTTGCTTTAAAAGAACTTTCATTTTCCTTTAGATATACTTCATCATATTTATCTTCATCTTCTGATTTAATTCTTTCAAAATGAGAAACTTTAGTTACATATATATCTTTTTTTTCCTCAAAACTATACTTAAATCCTTTAATTTTGTATAACAAATGTTCTTCTGAAAAAATCCAATTTCTTACATGTAGTTGTTCTTCTTCACCTGTTTCACTAAATTTATAATAAATATAAATATCTTCAATACAATCTATTATTCTAGGATTATATATATAAAAATATGTTTGAATATCATATTTTTCTTCATCTACATATGTTTCTGACATAGCTATTACATACCATTTTTGGTAATCACTATAAGATGTTTTATAATAACTACTTATATCAATACCCAGTATTTCAAAATCTTCTTCTATAGATGTTTCATCACCTATAGAATTATCATAATTCAATTCACTAGCATTTGCTTTTATTGATGATAATAAAAGAAATGCTATTATAATAAATAAAAATAACTTTTTTTTCATTGCAATCACTCCTACTGCTTTTTTATTAACTTTTTTTATTTTCATATTTATTTCACTAATATTATGATATATAATCTATTTAGAGGTGTTATATATGGCTGTAAATAAATATGGTAATGATTTTAAAAATAATATTATGTGGAACAAAGAATATCCTTTTATTCCTGAAGTAACTAATGATTATGGATTTACAATCCATGAAGGTGATATTGTAGATTATTACTGCAAATATCAAAAAAAATATTTTGCCTTTTATGTAGCTAAAATCTACAATAAAGATTTTGTTTGGTGTAGATATCAAAGATATGAAGGAAATAGAAAAGTTGATGTTTTAACAGAACATGTATGTACTGCAAACGAACTTACGCCCTACATATCTAATGTTGAAATACCAAGAATTGAAGATCTAGATAATCAAGGGGTATGGAATCACTTAGAAGATTTTTTAGGTCATGTTTATTCCGATTTATATGGTGATGAATTAGCCTTACCAGATGATTGGCACTTTGATGAAGATAAATTCACTGCTAAACGATTAGAAGAGGTTGCAAAGCTTAAATCCAAATATTGATACGTTCCTGTAACAGATACTTTCGCCTTTCGGTATTTATATAAGTATCTGTTTTTTCATATTTAGCTCTTCTTACAGGAACTAAATTAAATACTTTAAATGTGGCATAATATTTATGATTTGGATGAAATGTTACAAGCTTTTCAATTTGTTTTTCAAAAATATTTCTAATTGCAGTATTTAAAGATATATTATTGAAATCTTTTGAAACTTTATACATCAATTTTCTTCCACAATAAACTTTTAATTCTAAATAAAATAATCCATCTATTTTAGTTTTTTTTAACGTGCTATCTTTAAATTCATATTTTAAATTACTTGATATAATAGATTTCCCATAATTATAATTATTCATATTTATTCCTTCCTTTTTTAGTAGACTTAAAATTACCTTTTAGGTCTTCCAGCATAAATAGTAGGTGCCATAGAATAATTACCTAGAGGCTTAAAACACTCTTGATATTCCCAAATGTATGGTCTAGTTTGCTTTACAATTTTTTTATTATCATCTAATAAAATCCATTTAATTGTTTTTTCTGTTCTAGCTACTATTTTAATTTTTAATTTATTATCATATTGAGTAATAAATCTAGTTTCATATATTCTTCCTACTTCAAATTTAATTATGTTTCTTTTTGCCATTTTTATTTTCCACTTTCTTATTTGATTTTTTTTGTTTAGGAGCTGTTAAAACTTTATTGGCCTTTTTTGGTTTTTTCTTTACTTCTTTAAATTCAGCATTCATTGTATTTGAATTATTATCTAATAATTTTTTAACAACATTTTCATCATCTGTTTTAACAGTTATTGTTGTTTTAAGCCCATTTTCATCTACATTTGTTCCTGTTACTGTATATTTTCTTTTTTTATTTGACATTTTAATTACCTTCCTTATTTTAATTGTTTTATTTAGTGTGTAAGAGGAAAATCCTCTTACACTTCTAAATTTAAATTATTTTCTTTTCTTTAAAATTGATAAAATTATTCTTAATACTAATAATAAACCTAATCCAACTCCGCACCAGCTTAACCAAGCAACAATACTCCAAGATTTCCATTGTGAAAAATCAGTCCAGTTATCCATATTTGTAGAAAAGAAAGTTTTTAAACTCCATTTTAGAGGTTCTCTTGTGTTTTCTCCTACTATAATTGAGAATATTTCAACTTCTCCTGAATCTAATGTTACAGCTACACTATATTCACCTTCAACAGCTGTATCATATTCACCATTAATATTTAGAATAGCTTCTGAACTTTCTAAACCTAATACTTGTGTTGCATAAGAAATAATCATTTCATTTGTTAAACTTTCACCTACTCTTACTAAAATAAAATAATTATCATAAAATACTTCTGGTGCTGTTGTATCACTTACTGTTATTTTAATAGTTGCTTTAGAAGTATTACCTGATTGATCTCTTGCAGTAATATCAAAATAATATTCTCCAATTTTTTTATAATTTTCTCCTTCAAGATATTTATTCTTATCATTAATTTCATAATTTGTTATAGTTCCATCATGACCATCATTAACAACTATTCCTGATTTAATTTCATCTAATGTATATTTACTAGAATTCCCAATAGCAATATCTTTTCCACTAATAACTGGTGCTGTTGTATCAATGACTGTAATTGTTAATGTAGCTTTAGATACATTCCCTGCTTCATCTTCCACTTCTACATTAACTACATATGTACCTACTTTATTGTATTTATCTTTATATCCATCTGAGATTACTTTAAAAACAATATTATCATGTTCAGTAGATTCATCTAAATATGTAAATAATGATTTATAATCTTCAATTTTCAAAGAAGAATATTCTACTGTTTTTGTTGCATTATTAATTGTTGGAGGTATTTTATCAGAAACAACAATATTAATTGTATATTCTTTAGTATTTCCTGCTTCATCTGTAGCTCTACATGTTACTGCATATGTTCCAGCTTTTTGATAATTAGCTGTATAATTATCAGTTATAATTTCTTTTCTAATATTTTGATTAACAGTAACATCATCTGAGACATTAAATAACGATAACAAATCAGAAATACTTAGTTTTGAAGTACTAAATTGAATCTTACCTGTACCAGTTATTGTTGGTGGTGTATTATCATAAACAGTAATATTTATTGTATGTTCTTTAGTATTTCCTGCTTCATCTGTAGCTTGTACAGTGTAATTATAAGTACCAGGCTTAGTAGCATTAGATGTATAATTATCACTCTTTGTAGTTAATCTAATATTCTCTCTATTTGAATAATTATCTGAAACAGTAAAATAAGCATATATTTCATCACTTGATAATACTTTTTGATTACCAATTCTTATATCATCACATGTAATAGTAGGATTTTTAACATCTACAACATTAATTCTAAAAGAATATGTATCTGTTCTATTCCCTGCTTCATCTTCTGCATGAAATATCACCTCATAAGTTCCTATTTTTCTTACACTTGAATCATAAGTTGTTGAATCAATAATAATTTTAGGATTAGTGTCATTTTCATCTTTAACAATTATATGAGATGTTATTTCTTCTAAAGATTTCATTTCATCTACATTAACAGTAAAAACAGCATTAAATTCAACTGTAGGTGGTGTCATATCAGCAGTTAAATAATCTCCTGCTTCATATAACCATCCTTCTACACCCTCAACATATTCTCCTTCATCATCAGAATCTATATTTGTTTTTGTTACTAAACAAACACCATATGAACTCATATCATTTTCATCTCCAGGAAAACCAAAACAAACAGTATTATTACTTATTGTGTAATCTATTGTTTGAGGTCCTGAAGCATAATTGATAAATGCAGTTACAAATGGTGTTGTATTTTCATATCTATAATGATAATATTTTCCTGCATTAAGTGGAATTAACTTATAAGAAATCGAATATGAATATGATTGGCCTGCAATATCTGTATAAGTATCATATGATTCTTTGTGAACATTAGTTGTTAAAAGATTTTCTCCAATTTCTAAAAATTCTTTATTATCATGACCTAATGGACATGATGAATAACCTATTGTTGTTACATCATCACTAACTACTGATATTTTTTCATTTGCGTTACTTAAAACAGGACTAAAAATAGAGGTAATACCAGCTAGTCCTAAGGCTGCTACACCTAATAATAATTTCTTTTTCATTTTTTTCTTCCTTTCCTTTCTTTTTTCCAGTTAACTAGAGGTTAACTATTAACAAAACAATTTTTATAATTTAACATTGACAGAGAAACTAAAATCCCATATAATCATATTAGCCATCTTAGTTATGGCCCAGTGTGGTAGACCTAAAGCTACCATGCGGTGGTAGCTTAATAAGCTACCATTTTTTTATTATTAAATTCTTATATTTTCTTGGAAATATTGTTCCTGTTGTTGATAAATATAGTTTTGAAATTTTTATATAAATTGGTTTTATATAAACTCCGCATAATCTTTTTGTATTTAGTTCTTTTTTAGGAATTACTATTATTTCACCATTTCTAACCTTAGATAATTTATGATTTTTAAATACCATTTGACCTTTAAACTCTTCTTCTAAGGAAGTTATAGTTTTAACATTACATGTTTTTTTTCTAGCATTAATTGAAACTACAATTACATCACGAGGTTTTTTAGTATTTTTTAAACCCAAATCCTTTGCTTCAGCTCTATAAATACCATTAAGAACAACATATTTAACATATGTTTTAGGCATTTTAATTCAAACTCCTTTTTATTAAATTTTTTTTATCGTTTTGTCTTTTTTCCAGTTAACTGGAATTTGAATAATGAAAAAAGGGCATAGTAATGGCACTACTTATACCATCACTATACCCTAGTGTTTATAATTCCTCTAAACTTACAATACCATTTTTTTAAAAAAAGTCAACACTTCACCGCCCGCACACTTTTAAAAAGTTTTAAATTTCTTCTAAATGACACTTATAACCATCAAAATATTTTAAATCATTTACCTCTTCTTCAGTAATACCAAACATATCATTTCCTGCACCATATCCCATCCAAGCTACATCTTCTTTTCTTAATTTAAAATCATTAGCCCATCTTTTAACTTGTGCTAAAACTATATTTGATTCTTGTGCTTTAGATTCAGCTAAATTTCTTAGATATCTAGTATCATATCTTTCACAGTCTCTTGTCCTAAAAATAAATTTAGAAACAAAATGTACAGGTACTGAATCATTATTAATTATTTGATTCATTGGTACTATATTATAATCTTGAGGCATACTTCCCGAAGGAGACATACATACCACTAATTGTATATATCCATCTTTCTTATTTTCTTTTATTTGATTTTTTAAAATAGATATTTTATATAAATAATTATAGTATTTATTATTTAATGGTTTTGGTTTATATTTCTTTTTAAATTTATCTAACTTTATTTTATATTTTTCTTTATTTGAAGCATTTAATAAATTTTGAATATCTTCCATTTTTTGAAGATGTTTTATTTTAGAATTTTCTAATCTATTTCTTTTTCTTAACATTCTATCTACTTTCTTTTGATATCTATTTAATTTAAAATTTAAAAATAAATTAATCTTTTTACCTCCTTCAACTTCATTTCTAGATAAAATAGCTGCATATCCATGATCTAATTCTCTAAATATTTTTTGAGTTCTATCACTTGCTTGATCTACTTGAAACCAGTAAAAATCACTCATAAAATGTCTTTGATATGCTTTAAAATCTCTAATTCCGCCTTCCATCATTTCAGAAGCTGTTTCACCTGATTTATTAGAATACCATGTACCGCATTCAGTTTCTGTAACAACTAACCTATCTTTCCAAGGAAATAATACAACTTGATCTCTTTTCATTCTTTTTTTCGTTTTTGGATCTGTAATAGGTTTTTTACTTACAACTCTTTTAGTTTTTAAAAAATTAAAACTAAATTTTCTTGCCATAGTTCCACTATCTATATCTTCAATAAATGGTTGATTAGATACTATAAAATTATTTTCAATATTCAATCTAATTAACCATTCAATATATTCTTCTAATATTAACTGTAAATAATGTTTTCTATTTATTCCTACACCATATGCGTATTTTGTTTCATAATTAAATGGATTTTCTTTAAAATTATAATAATCATTAACTATAAATTCAGGTGTTATTTCTTTAGATTTTAAATAATGTTTTTTCAAAAATAAATTATTATATAAAGCAAGTCCTGGTTCTTCTTGATTACCAATAAATTTAGCTAATATTTTTTCTTTAGAAAAAGTTAAATAATCTTGATAATTATCAAGTATAGCTTCATCTAATTTTTCAAAATCAAATATATAACAAATTTCTCTTATTTCTTCCATTTCCATATATGTTTTTTCTTTAAAATAATCACTTAATGTTATTGCACAACCAGCCATAAAAGTATCTTTACCAGCTCCTGTTCTTCCAAATATTTTAAGTAATTTAAGCATATGATTTGTTATATATTCTTTTGTAGCATATAATCCTTGTTCATTTAATTGATAATCACCAATAAAAAAATGATATAAAAATAATATTTTTTTTATAATATAATATCCTGGTAATAAAGATATTAAAATAATTATTAAATTATAATTAATATTTTTATTAGAAAAATGTAATATTAAATTATATATTAAAACAAATAGAAAGTATAATAAAATAGATGTTTTAACAAATCTATCTATACTATATCTTTTTGGATAAAGTTTTAAATATAAATTTCTAAATAAACTAGAAATCATTCTACCTATAAAACATACTGGATTAAAAATAAATATTCTAAATAAAAAATAAAAAATATTTTTTATCTTTCGTTTTAAAATATTGGCTCTAATTTCGGCCATAGAAACATCTGAAAGTATTAAGTCCATATTTTACCTCTTTATCTTCTTAAAATTGAAATTCGGCTTGTTTTTGACTATTTTAGGCAAATATTCATCTAAATCTTCTTCATTTTCTATATTTTCTTCTATTTTTTCTGTTTCTTGTTTAGCATACCCTTTAGGTATTAATTTTAAAGCACTTGAAATTTTACATTTAAATACATCATCTAGTGTTATATCTCTATGAGTAGTCCATCTTCCTGTTAAATCATCTCTTCTTCTTATAATACTTCTATAAATCAAATGTGATCTTTCCATTTGTCTTAATTTTTTTTCTATTGTAGATTTTTGATAACCAAATCTACTTGCTAAATATTCATTTGTTCTATCAATTTTTTCTTCAATCCATAATACAGGAAACAGCTGATCAAATAATTGTTTTGCAGTATCTGATAATTCCTGATACTCCTCATATTCTTTATAGATTTTTCTTAATTTAGTTTCATTATATTCCATTTCTTATCTTTCCTTTCTTTTTTTAGTTAACTGGATTTTTTTTATTAAAAAAAGGAAATCATACTGAAATAAGTTTAGCATTACTAAACATACTTAAGTATAATTTCCATGATCAATATAATTATAACAATATGAAATATAAATATCAAGATACAATATCAATACAAAATGCTTAATAGTTAATCTTAGAGATAAAAATAACAAATTTTTATAAAGTAAAAGGAGTGCACGCAAGTGCGGGTATTTTAACAACTGAGGAGCCCTCAGCATGTTAAATTAATAAGTAGCAAGCAAAGCTTGCAACAATATTCTTTAATCGACTTGCAAAGGCGATTATACGCCTTTTTTTTAAAACTATAATTTAGATCATTTTAAATAAATATAGATTGTTAAAATTTAAATAACATAAACTACCTACAACAGATATAAAGCTCGTTAGAGCTTGATAAATATAAATGTGTAAGCGCCAGCAACATATTTTTTAATAAGAATAAACTTCTTTTAAATTTACTTTTACTTATAATATATAGCGAACAAAATGCCTTTTCAAATGGAATAAAATATATCTTCAAATGGAATAAAATATATCTTCAAATGGAATAAAATAGTTAAATTATAGATAAAAAAAATAGCCCTTAAGGCTAAAATTTTAAAGACAAGCACTAAAAGAGGTATTTCTACCTCATTTTTTTTGAAAATATTGTTACCAACTTACTTGAATTAAATACTACTTTTAATACAATCATAATTTATCAAATCCTTGTGTCTTATAGATACCTGTAAGACCATTTATAAGGCCATTAGAAGATACTAAATATCCTATTTCAAATAATGCCTTATGGAACTCAGGCGGAGCTTTCCAGCCTATTAAAACTTCTCTTTGTTCTTTAGTCATCTCATTAATATTATCTTCATATGCTTTTAAGATATCAATATCAATAATACCTTTAGATGAAACTTTAGAAGCACAAGCTTTATCTACTACCTCCTGCATATTATCTAAGTTTGTTGGTATGAATTTTAAAGTTAAACCTTGGTTATAGTATCTTCTAGATACTCTATAACTCCAGTGAATTAACATTTCTTTTGGACTATTATATAGTTTCCTCCTTGTAATATTTTTTTGATAGTCCTCATATTTTTTATTGATCACTTCATTTTTATTTCCTACTAATGAATAAGGTCTTTTCTTAATTACTTTCTTTAAGAAATGTCTATCTGGTAGTTCTTTTAAAATAGAGTCATCTTCATCAAATACACTAATATATTTATTAATTAATTCTATATTAGCTATTAATTTTCTTCTTTTTAAATGATGATTTTTAGGATTAATAGCTAATTCATCTTCTGTAGCTGGATATGATTCTATACTTATTAGATTATATTTAGCTAATTTATTAATAGCATTTTGTACAGTTCTTCTACAATAAGTAAATCCATATTTATTTAATGTTTTTAAGATTCCTGTTGTTGATACAAAATAATCTTTACCTTTATTATCAACATTTCTATAGAATCTATCAATCATAAATAATACTTTTTCAGCTACACCTATATTAGATTCATATATTTTAACCATTTTATTCTTATGATTATTTAAACCAGGTCTTAACATAAGACTTGTAGGTCTATTCCACTGATCGAAAGTAATACCATGATAAGCTATTTCTGGATATTTTCCTGGTGTTTTAATTTCTGTATTAAGTTTATTCATAGTATCACTCCTTTCAGTTATTTTTTAAGGGAGGCAGTCTTTCGACTACCAAAAATGAAGAAATTAAAGTCTTTTAGATATCTATAAGACTTTATAAAGTGCTTTACTCATTAAGAGGAATTTATGTATAAGTATGTAAAACACTTTATAAAACCTACAAATAATTTTGTAAGCAATTATTCATCACTAGAATCTATTTCTTCAATATCTTCTATTTTTTCTTCTTCTAATGATTCTTCAACAAGCCTTATATCAGGTTTTAATAAATTAATATCTTCATCAAAATCATCATTTAAAATCCTTTCTTTAAGTTTATATAAACTATTAGATGGTATTTTAATTATATCTTCACCAACATTTTCATATGTAGTTAAAATACTTCTTCTAAGACTTATTAAAAAATACATTGTATAATAATCAAGTTTTAGATTTCTATCTGCTAATAATGCTTGTAGTAAAGAAATATCATCTCTTATGTCTATATGAAGTCTTTCGTTATTAAGAATTGAATCAACTCTATAAATAGTCTTATTTTTCATATTCTTATTCTTTTTCTTATCCATCATATCCTCCAAACATATTAGCTATTATAGCTATTAATATTAATAAAAAGCCTGTAAGCTTTAAATTTGTTAAATCAAATAATAATGTTCCAAAAATAATTATTATTAATGTTATTAAATCTATAATAAAATCACGCATTAAAAATTAAATACTAAGGTTGTAATTTCATATCCATCAGATATAAAATTACAACTAATTCCTCCTAAATCTGTCATATAAGAATCATTACTTGTAATTCTTCCTGCTTTAAATAGTCTTTGTAATACTTTAAAACCATCAATATTAATTTTCATTTTCGTTTAGCATTTGGGAAAATAGTTTGAATCTCTTTTTTAGTTAAAAGTTTAAATAATTCATCTATCGAACTAGCTTTACCTCTTATTTCTTGGTTATCATTTGATTCTACTATAATATGAAAATACATAATTCTACCTCACACTGTTTGTAACAATTTTAAAATTTTATTTAATTTATCATCACTTACTTTAGAATTTAAAGCAGTTCTTAGTACTTCATTGATTAATTTATTACTTGAAACATATTTCTTAAGTTCTGGATCTAATACCTTTCTTGTAATAAATTCTTCATCCTTCCAATAATACATTTCTTTTGCTTCTTCTTTAGATAATTCTAAAACTTTTATTAAATCATCATAAAAATTTTGTTTTTTAAATGATAATCCAGCTCTTCCTGATTCTAAATTATTTAGGCACTGAATAGATACTCCTAATAATTTTGCAAGAGATGTTAAACTAAATCCTTTATCAAGTCTTTTATACCTTACAAACGTTCCAAATGATGTTATAGGATAACTATCTCTTACTATTTGGATAACTACACTATCTGGTTCATCTGAAATTTTTTTAGATACTTTTAAATCTTGATAAGTTGCTATTGTTCGTTTTAATGATTTAACATTCATATCACAAATGTTATTTTCATTAATAAATGCTTTAGCTTCATCTTCTTTAAGTTTTGTTAGAAGTTCTAATTTTGTTACTCCTATATTTCCAGTTGACTGGAAAAATTCTTTAGAATATGTTTCTGCTAATTTTACATATGTATATGCTTGACTTTTTTTAATGTTTAAAGCATTTAAAGTATATTCTTCAAATGTTTCATATCCTGCATATAAATATGCTTTACTTTCTTTCATTTTAGCTAATGCTTGACAAAATTCATATAAATAAAGTCCTACTTTAGCTTGAGCTTTAATAATTTTTTCATGTTGTTCATTAAAGCTAATTATTTCTTTTTTTTCTTCATTCATTTTTGGTTCCTCCTTAAAGCAATTAATGCTTTTACAACAAGCTAATTGTGGGGTATTTAGTTTAATATTTTATTTAAGAGATTAGCTTGTTGTAAAAACATTAATTTACACTTTATATTTATGCTTTAAAAATATCTTCTAATTTTTTTCTATCTTCTTCATTACAATATTTATAAAATGGACACTGTCTTCTTTTTCCATGTTTATCAATAAATTTAGTATCTTTAAGAATTTTACAATTCCCACTAATATTTGCAAAACAATCAGTTTTTTCATTTTTACATTTCATTTTTTTAAAATTCACTTCTTTACTTTTAAATTTAATTGTGATATACTAATCACATAAGGATTGTTGGCTCTTATTTTATATAAGTTCGCCGTTAACTTTTTGTTATACTGGCACAATCCTTTTTTATTTTATTTTTCTTTTTGCATATTCTTCAATCATTTTATAATCTGATGGTTCTAATTGCCAATTTAAAGGGGCTGTAAATGCTCCTTTTTTATTTGATCTCATTCTAAATATTACATAAGATGGTCTATTAGGATATAAAGGATTAGGATTTTTCTTTAATTTTTTAGTATTTGAAATAGGGTTGCTTGTCATTGGTATAAATAAATAACTTTTTCCATCTTCACCAATAATAATAGCTGGATGATCATTACATCTATTTTTTCTAATATGAATTGCTAAACGTTTTGCTTTAGATGGTTTAATAATATCTAATTTAATGTCTTTTATTAGCATTTTTAAATTCACCTCTTTACTTTGGGATTATTCTTAAATATTAACATAAACTTAAATGTATGCTATATTAGTATTAAAGAGGTAGGAAGTAAAGCGTAGTAGCTTTGGAGCAGTCATTATGGACTGAGGTATACCTCTTTTTTTTCTTTAATTAAATTAGTTTTATATCTTATTATTATTTTTTTACAATAACCATATATTTAAATCCACCATCTATCTTTTTCAAATAATATCTAGCACCTTCTTTAATATCACCTTCATTTAATCTATATAATATATTTTCATCAATTATTATTTCATTTAATTCTTTTCTATCATCTAAATAATTTAAATAAAAATGGCCTTGAATTTTATCTCCAACCTTAGCAATATCTATTATTTGTTCATAACTAATTCTACTTTCAGGCAATGCTACTATTTGTTCTACAGCATAATCGGTTAAATAAGAACCTAAATTTTTACTACCATCTGTAAGAGCCCATTTAAAGATATCATTATTATTAGAAGCTATTAATTCTAATTTCTTTTTTAATAAAGAAAATGGTAAATTAAATGTTTCAATTAATATTTCTTTTTGATTAGATGTTAAAACTATTTTATTATACATAATGCACTACCTTTCTTGTTTTTATCATTTAGAACTAAACAGGATGGTCCACCTATTTAGCTCTAAATGATAAAAACGCACCATTTACAAAAGGGAAAATAAATGGTGCTTTACTAAAGGAGATGTTTTATACGATAAAGGACCATTTATTCAAATTTTAGACACCTTGATATGATCATGGATTTTTTATAAGAAGGTGTCATATATTTTTAATCAATAATTTTCTTTCATTTATTGATTAAATTTACTGCAAAAAGTTAAAAATATACTTAAATGTCTTTTTCTAATGTGTTATAATTAAATTGCGAGTTTAATTATATTTTAAAGTGAAAAACATAAAACTATTTTTTTATACATTTTTTGCTGTTTGTTTTCACTAATACCTATTAAAGAATGGAGGTATCAAATAATATATTAATTCCTGATATTAAAAAAACCTATCAGTTATTAGACTAATAGGTAATAGATGTATAATTAAATTTTGCTAGTTATGTTTAAAATTAATAGTTTATATTTTTTCTTACAATATATGATTAAAATCAACTAAAAATTTATTTAAGGAGAACAAATATGAGTAAGAAAAAATTTAAGGATTTCATTGCTTTAAAAGATCTTATAGATTTATTTAAAGAAGATAATGAAGAAGAAAAGGAAAAGTCATTAGAATTTAATACACTACTTAAAACATATATTAAGATTCAAGAAACAAAAGTAAGACCAGATACAATTTTAATGTATAAAGATCATCTAGGTGTGATGATTGAATACTTAAAAGCTTTTGAAATTTATGAAACAAGTCAAATAAATCAAGAAATAATTGATAAATATGTAGCTTATTGTCTTACAGAAAGAAACAACAAACCAGTTACTATCAATAAGAGAATTGGTATGTTTACAGCAATGCTTAATAGATGTGCTGAATTAGATCTTATTGATGAACCAAATTATACCTTTCATAAACTTAAAGAGCAAGAAGCTAAAATTGAAATCATCAAACAAGATGATGTTATAAAAATATTTGATAATCTTGATAATATGAAACTTGAACACCAAGTTATTATTTTACTTTTAATATCTACAGGAATTCGTAGAAACGAACTTGTGAATATTAAAATGAAAAACATTAATTTCAAGGAAAAATCAATTTATTTACAACATACAAAATCTGGTAAACCAAGATATTGCTTCTTTGCAAAAAAACTTGAAGATCTTCTTCTAAAACTAATTAATAAAAACAAGTCGAAAAATCCAGATAACGAATATTTACTACAACATGGAATGACTCATATAAATAAACTAACTGTCTCTTCTATGCTTTGTAAACTTAAAGATGACTTAGATATTGATGTATTATCTGCTCACAAGTTTAGACATCTATATGCAACTACACTTTTAAAAAATGGAGCTGATATATATTCTGTCAAAGAACTATTAGGACACCAGAGATTAGAAACAACCCAAAAATATTTAGATTATACTAATGAGGATCTTAAAAATAGTAACTTCAAATATAATCCTCTTAACAACTTTAATAAGAAAAAGAAGAAAAATTAAAGTATAAATTTAAGATACTGTTCTAGTGCTGAACAGCACCAAAAATAGACATCAAAGAAAATAAAAAAGGTTGTTATCAAATGAATAAAATACATTGTCTTTTCAACCTTTTTTAATATTTATTAATTTAGATAAAATACACTAAATTATTAATTATTAACTGGAGGCCCCGAACAGATTCGAACTGATGATCAGGCAGTTGCAGTGCCGTGCCTTACCACTTGGCTACAGGGCCAGCTTATATAAATAATTTTAGCGATATAGATTATATCAAACTATAGGTTTAATGTCAAACCTAATTTTATTTTTTTATTTTTTTGGCACTCTTCTATTGACAGTGCCAAAGACTGAGAGTATAATATAAGTGTAGTTAAGGAAAACTACATAAAATTTAAGGAGGTATTTATCATGGAACAAAATTACCAAGAAAATGAAAATGTTTTAGAAAAATATGGTAGAAACGTTGTAGAGCTTGCAAGAAATGGAAAGATCGATCCAGTTATTGGTAGAGACGAAGAAATTAGACGTATTATCAAAATTCTTTCAAGAAAAACAAAAAATAATCCTGTTTTAATTGGTGAACCAGGTGTAGGTAAAACAGCTATTGTTGAAGGTTTAGCTAGAAGAATTGTTGCAAATGATGTTCCTTCTTCTCTTAAAGACAAAGAAATATTCGAACTAGATATGGGTGCTTTAGTTGCAGGTGCTAAATATAGAGGTGAATTTGAAGAGCGTTTAAAAGCTGTATTAAACAAGATTAAAGAATCTGATGGTAAAATAATAATGTTTATCGATGAAATTCATTTAATCGTTGGGGCAGGTAAATCTGATGGTGCACTAGATGCTTCTAATATGTTGAAACCTATGCTTGCAAGGGGTGAATTACACTGTATAGGTGCTACTACTTTAAAAGAATATCGTGAATATATTGAAAAAGATAGTGCACTTGAAAGAAGATTTCAAAAAGTATTAGTTAGTGAACCAAGTGTTATTGATACAATCTCTATATTAAGAGGTATCAAAGATAGATTCGAATCACATCATGGTGTATCAATATCTGATAACGCTGTAGTAGCAGCATCTACTTTATCAAATAGATATATAACCGATAGATTTTTACCTGATAAAGCAATAGATTTAATTGATGAAGCTTGTGCTTCTTGCCGTATGGAATTAGATTCAAAGCCTGCAATGCTAGATGATTTAGATAGAAAAATAGCACAATTAAAAATCGAACAAATGGCTTTAAGAAAAGAAACTGATCCTACTTCTAAAAAAAGATTAAATGATATTGAAATTGAATTAAAAGATTTAGAATCTAACGAACAAGAATTAACTAATAAATGGCAAAGTGAAAAAAAAGAATTAATAAAATTCAAAGATTTAAAAAAATCATTAGACCAAAAGAAATTTGAACTTGAAAAAGCCTTTAATGAGGGTAATTATAAATTAGCCTCAGAACTTCAATATTCAACTATACCAGCATTAGAAAAACAAATTGAAGATTATCAAAATAGAAAAAAAGATAATCATCTTCTTTCTGAAACTGTTGATGAGGAAGATATTGCTTCAGTTGTTGCAAAATGGACTAATATACCGATTTCAAAATTAATGCAAGGTGAAAAAGATAAAATCCTACGTTTAAAAGAAACATTAGAACAAAGAGTTATTGGTCAAGATGAAGCAGTAACTTTAGTTAGTGATGCAATTATTAGACAACGTGCAGGCATAAAAGATGAAAATAGACCTATTGGTTCATTTCTATTCTTAGGACCTACTGGTGTTGGTAAAACTGAGCTTGCTAAAGCTTTAGCTGATTCATTATTTGATAGTGAATCTCACATTATAAGAATCGATATGAGTGAATATATGGAATCACATAGTGTTGCAAAATTAATTGGTGCACCACCAGGTTATATAGGATATGATGAGGGTGGACAATTAACTGAAAAAGTAAGACGTAATCCTTATTCTATTATTCTTTTTGACGAAATTGAAAAAGCACATCATGATGTATTCAATTTATTATTACAAATATTAGATGATGGTAGATTATCAGATTCACAGGGTAGAACTGTAGATTTCAAAAATACCATAATTATTATGACATCTAATATCGGTAGTGAACTTCTTCTATCTAATAATAAAAACATCGAATTAAATTCACTATTAAAACAATATTTTAAACCAGAATTTCTAAACAGAATTGATGAAATAATTACATTTAATCCTTTAACAAAAGATGTACAATTAAAAATTGTTACTAAATTATTAAAGGATTTAGATATAAGATTATTAAATCAAGGTATTAATATTACTTTTGCAGATTCACTTAAAAACTATATCTTAGATCAAAGTTTTGATATAGAATTTGGTGCAAGACCAGTCAAAAGATATATTCAAAAACATATTGAAACATTTATCGCAACTAAAATACTTAATGGTGATATAAAACCAAATGTATTATATGTAATGGATGCTTGTAATAACGAAATAAGACTTTTAAATAAATAAAAAAAATTAGATTATATCAATTTGATATAATCTTTTTTTGCATATTATTTTAAACTTTTGGATATACTTTTAACAGGTGATAAAATGAAAAAAATAAAATCCATAATTATATTTATTATAATCTTATTATTATATTTCATACCAGCATTTTTATTTAAAATAGACAAAGCATATTATAATTCATTAAATAAACCAATATATGCTCCAAAAGATTATATTTTTGCAGGTGTATGGCCGATATTATATATAATATTTTCTTTATATATAACCTTAAAAATATCTAAAAATAATTTCTCAAAAGAATTAATTATATATTTTATCATTAATTACGTAATCAGTTTTTTCTTTAATAAAGTATTTTTTATCGATAAAAATTTATTTTTAAGTTTTTCAGTAACATTAGCTTCTTTTAT
>CAYWQZ010000002.1:0-22339 GCA_964460565.1 uncultured Mycoplasma sp. | reverse complement strand
AACTACAACCACATCTTTACCACTTTTCCTTAACATATCACGAACTTCATAATCATTTAAAGTTAATCCCTCTTTACCATCTACTACAAAAATAATCTTATCTGCCTCAAGAATACCTATTTCTACTTGAGTTTTTATTTCATCATTAAAAAGCGCTGAAGAAACATCAATTCCACCAGTATCTATTAAATTAAATTTATACTTACCATACTCTACCTCACCATAAATACGATCCCTCGTAACACCAGGTGTATCTTCAATAATAGATATCTTCTTACCTACTAACTTATTAAATAAAGTACTCTTTCCAACATTTGGACGTCCAACTATACAAACAGTTTGCATATTCATACGTATCACCACCTCTTGTAGCACCAATTATAACATAATTACACAAAAAAAGAAATAACTTATTTCAACTTTTTATTATCACATCTAACTCCTAAAAAACAATAAAGAAAAAATTAAATTTTAACTAAAATAACATCTTCTCCAATTCTCTCTATCTTATCCCAACTAATTTCTGATTCACCTTCACCAGTTTTAAACTTTAAAAACTTTCTATTACTTTCAATAACTAATGAAATAAGCCTTCCATCACTATCTAATTTAACATCAATAATATTTCCTATTCTTCTACCACTTAAATCCACTATATCCTTATGTTGAAGTTCAGATAAACGCATATAACCACCTAATAAATTTTATTTAATCTATTTTTATTTATGAAAATTATGTATAATAATAGTGGTGATTTTATGAATACGTACGAAAAATGTAATTTATGTCCACATAATTGTAACATAAATAGAAAAAACACTCTAGGATATTGTAAAGCAAATGACAAGGTAAAAATTGCAAAATATTGTCTATATATGTATGAAGAACCATGTATTTCTGGGAATAATGGAAGTGGAACCATCTTCTTTTCAGGTTGTAACATGAACTGCCTTTACTGTCAAAATTATGAAATAAGCGAAAACTGTCAAGGTAAAATAGTTGACGAAAATGACTTAGTTAACATCTACTTAACACTCCAAAAACAAAAAGCCCATAATATCAATCTAGTAACTCCAACCCACTATGTACCTACAATTAAAAAATCTTTAGAAATAGCCAAAGAAAAAGGATTAAATATCCCTATAGTATACAATACAAGTAGTTACGAAAACATAGAAACAATTAAAATGCTTAACAACCTAATTGACATTTATTTACCAGACTTAAAATATTACGATGATGAACTTGCAATAAAATATTCAAAAAGTAAAGACTATTTCAAATATGCATCTCTTGCCATAGAAGAAATGTATAAGCAAGTAGGAAAACCAGTTTTTGATGAAAACGGTATTTTAAAAAAAGGAGTTATCATAAGACATTTAATGCTACCAAACAAAAAAGAAGATACTAAAAAAATAATTAAATATATCTATGATACTTACAAAGATAATGTAATAATAAGCATCATGAATCAATATACACCAGTTCAAAATTATAAATACCCAGAATTAAATACCAAAATAACAAAAGAAGACTATGAAGAAATTATAGATTATGCATATAATTTAGGTATTAGAAATGCCTACGTTCAAGAAGACGGAACCGTAAGCACTAGTTTTATTCCAAAATGGGACTATTAAATCATTTTTCTAATTCTTACCAAAGCATTTTTCTCTAATCTTGATATTTGAGCCTGACTAATACCAATTTCATCTGCTATTTCCATTTGAGTTTTACCTATTATAAATCTCTGATTAATTATATATTGTTCCCTATCAGAAAGTTTAGATATAGCATGATAAGCCGCTAAAGAGATATCTAAATCTTTATTCGAACTCTTATCCTCAACTTGATCGAACAAACAAATAACATCTCCACCATCATCATATATAGGTTCTGACAAACTAACCGGCTGTCTTAAAGAATCAAGAGCCATAATAACAGAAACCTCACTTTCATTAAGTTCATTTGCTATCTGTAAAGTACTAGGCTCATAACCATGTTCTAATAAAAACTCATCCTTAACTTTTAAAGCCTTATAAGCAATATCTTTAACACTACGACTAATTCTTATACTACTATTATCACGAATATATCTTTTAATCTCTCCGAGTACCATAGGTACACAATAAGTAGAAAACTTAACCCCATAACTTAAATCAAAATTATCAATTGCCTTAAGCAAACCAACACACCCTATTTGAAACAAATCATCCATATTCTCATTTTTTCTATTAAACCTTTTCAATATAGATAAAACAAGTTTCAAATTACCATTTACAAGTTCCTCCCTAACAGTCTTATCTCCTGCTTTCAATCTTTTAAACAACTCTTCCATTTCCTCACTAGTTAAAACCTTAATATCATTAGTATTAACTCCTGTTATATCAACCTTATGTATAGCCATTTTATCCCTCCACATATATATTGGGAAAAATAACAAAAATTAATTCAAAAAAAATAAATTAAATAAAAACTAAACTCAAATCTTTATTTAACTTATTTATTAAATTACATTTCCTATAAACTACTACTTAATTTATTATAGTCATCTTTACTTGATACATATATTTCTTATCCAACTTTCCTATTTTTTCTCTAGGATTTTTTCAATTTATCCTGTTTTTTCTCTAAATAAATTCTAGCCTTTTCAATCTTTTTTTAAGTTCATTATTAATTGAAACTAATAAATCACTACTTTCAATATCCATTATTATCATCCCTTCTGTAATAAATAATACTTTACATTTATTATTACATTTTCATTATATATATAAGTGTCAAGTAAAAAATTAAAATAATAAAATAGTTTACACTTTATTTAAAGCCTTATGTTATAAAATTTAATATTATGACAAAAATTACCATTTGTGAAATTTATTTGTCATAATAGTTGGGTGGCATATCTTTATAAAATACTTATTAAAAGTGAAGAAGACGATAACATGAATGAAAAAAATGTATTAATCTTTACTCTATTTATAATTAAATTTATGACAACACTCAACATGCGATATCAAGTGTTCCTTTTTTTATTATATGAAGTTTTCCCCATCTATATACATAATACCATTTTTTTAAATTTTGTCTATATCCAAAATTTTTCTATTAAATAAAAAAATCTCTTCTATAATTTAATAGACTTTCCATAATAAATTTGATAAAATATTACTAGGAGAATAAAATTATGAAAAAAAATACATTTATTGAAGGAACTTTAATTGCAAGTATAGCAATAATTATAACAAAAATACTAGGAGTACTATATGTAATACCATTTTACTCCATCATTGGAGAAGATGGTGGAGTATTATATTCATATGCATATAATATCTATAATCTATTTCTAAATATATCAACTGCTGGAATTCCTACTGCAATAAGCATGATTATAAGTGAATACACAGCTCTTAAAATGTTCGATGCTAAAGATAGAGCATACAAGATAGGAAAGAGAATAATCTTCATTATTTCATTTATAGCATTTCTAATACTAATGATATTTGCTAATTCATTCGCGGGATACTACATAAAAGGAATAACCGGAGGCAACACCATCGAAGACATAGCACTAGTAATAAGAGCCATATCATTATGCCTTCTTATAACACCATTCTTATCTGTTATAAGAGGATATCTACAAGGAAATAAATTTATTGCACCAACTTCCATCAGTCAGGTAATCGAACAAGTAATAAGAATAATAGTAATTCTTGTAGGTTCATACTTAGCCATAAACATCCTTCATCAAGAAGTAAAAATAGGAGTTGCAATTGCCCTAACTGGTGCCTTCCTTGGAGGACTATTTGCCTATCTATATTTAAAAATAAAAGTAAACAAAAACAAACAACTATTTGAAAAAACAAATAAAAAAGATAATATAACTAACAAAGAAATAACCAAAAAAATAATTACATACTGTATTCCTTTAATAATTATATCTATAGTTAACAACATCTATGATTTAATAGACATGAAACTAATTATCAAAGGACTATACAAAATTGGCTACAGCGCCAAAACAAGTGAACTAATTTCAAGTATCATTTACACATGGGGTCCAAAAATATGTATGATAATTATGGCAATCGCAATGGGACTAACTACAAGTTTAATACCTCATATGGTAAGTAGTTACACAAATAACGACATAAAAGAAACCAACAGAAAATTTAATCAAGCAATTTCAACCATGATTATAACCTGCCTACCTATGGCAATTGGTCTTGCTTTTCTTTCAAAAAACATTTACTTTATCTTCTACGGAGAAAGCATTTATGGTACATCAATTCTAAAATGTCTAGCAATTTACACAATTTTTTCAGGTACCCTTCTAGTAATTAACACAGCTTTACAAAGCCTACAAAAATTCAAAATTATTTACATAAACACTATTGTAGGACTTCTAGTAAATACTATTCTAGATATTCCAATGATACTTTTACTAAACAAAATAGGAATAAATCCTTACTATGGAACAATCCTAGCATCAATGATAGGTTGCACTACATCTTACATCATAGTACTAACATACCTAAAGAAAAACTTAAAATTTAACTATAAACTAATTATAAACACCATAACAAAATCAATCATACCAACCCTATCAATGATAGTAGTCCTATTAACTCTTAAATTAATTATGCCTATAAATAACACTTTAAACCTACTATTTATAATAAAAATAATCATATATATAGCACTTGGAGCACTAACATACCTAATCATCTCATACTATAACAAAAACCTAGAAAATGTCTTCAGTAAAGAATATATAGATAAAATACTATATAAATTACACCTAAAAAAAACTAACCAAAATTAGTTTTTTTTATTTTTTGAATCCAACCTTATAATTCTAGCACCTTTATTTTCCATAATATAATTATCTACCTCTACAGGTTTATCAGAAAACATTACCTCACAAAATATCTTCTTTATATCCCTATAATACCTCATATTCTTAAAATCTAATTTACTAACATCTGCAAAAGAACTAGTAAAAACCATATCAGAATAAACATCTTCTATACCAAAATAAGAAGCAAGTTCTTCACCTAAATTATACTCTTTTGCAATTACACAAAGTATATCGTATAAAGAAAATAAACAATTATTGTCAAAAATATAATCATTAACTCTATCATATAATATATCATATCTTAACTTTTTCATCTTTAAAACATAAGTATCCCAATTTTGCTTAATATAACTAAATTGCTTCCTTAAATCATCAAGCAAATACAAATGTGTAGAAACATAATCACTTAACATATCATCATACTTACTTAAAAAATCAAGTAAAAAATTAACAATACCAAACTTCTCTAAATCTGCAAAAGTCTTAAATCTTTTATGCACTACCTCTTCCAAAGTAATATTATTATCCTCAAAAATATCATTTATAAAATTACTCGCAAAAAACGAAGACAAATTCTCACTAGCATAACAATCATCAAAAATAACATAAAAACCAAGCCCCATATGCAACCTATCATCTGGATCCTCACTTTTAATCTTATCAAAAACAACCTTATTTTCAGTATAAAAAGATAACAAAGAAAGTTTATATTTGATAAACCTATCAACATCCTTATTCTTAAGTAATTCTATCATAATAATTAATAAATCATTCTTCTTAAATTCATCAATTTCTACTTCATAATAATAATCAAAAACATCACAAACAAAATCAATATCATCCCTAAACTTCAAAATAACAAACCTTACAAAATCATAATTACCCTTTACACCAGAAGAACACAAATTATACATTCTTTTATCATTAGTATAATCTATAACATCAATCATAAAAAGATAATCATTCTCTAATTCATCAACATCATATAAAGTATCAAAACCATTAACATAATTAACAACTACTTCTCTAGAATACTTTTTCATTTACCTCGTCCCCTTTAAATAATGTACCTATTATAACACAATTATTTCAAATTGTCTAAATATTCTGCAAAATTTAAATAAACATCATTATTCAACTTATTTTCAATTTCTAACAAAGTCTTATTTTTTTCCTCCCTAGTAACATCATATATAACCATATTTTGTTCCAAAGACATACACTCATCACATAACTTAAGCAACTTAAAATATAAATTATTAACATTATAAACATTAATAAAATCAACTGAACCATTAATTTCTGATACTTCAAGCACATTCTTTAACTTTAACTTTTCTTTTAAAACATAAACTATTTTTGATAACGAATTATAATCATAACAACTATAATTATCATTAAGCACCATCGATACAACTCTATCAGTATCATAAATATTTAATCCTTTTTCCAAACCAATACCAACCGAAGATACATATCTTAAAACACACCAATTATTTTCTATTGCAATCTTTCTACATTCCTTAAAAAAACCTGTTCTCTTATATAAATAATTATCATCAATTTCATACTCATTAACATAACTTTTAATCAAAGAACAAAGACAATAAGTAAGAACTTCAATACCCTTTGGTGAATCTAAATTATAAGTATGAGAAATAATAATCTTCCTATTAATCTTACTAATTTTAAATTTATTAGAAAAATCATCATAAAAAACAAGAGGACTAGAAAAATATACACCTATTCCAAATCTATCATCATTTTCCTTTAACATATCATCTAAAACCTCTAAAGATAAAGTATTTTTTTCAATTATAGATAAAATAGTATCATAAGAACCACATAAAATAATTTCGCAAGATTCTATAGCATCATATATAATATCTCTATAACATTCCCCATAATATTTAATCAAACAAGGAAGTATTTTTGACAAAGCCTTCATAGTTTTTAGGTCATAATTATATATCTTATTTATTTTATCCAAAAATAAATTCATACAACTATCACCACCTAAAAAATATTATACATCATCTACACAAAAAAACAAAGAAAAAAGAGAGCAATTTATTTACTCTCAATCTATATAAACGCTAAAAGCGATTAGCGTCTACTATAATATATGAAACTAAATAAATATAGTTCCATTAATATCATTATATTCTAAAACTAAATTTTTATGTAAATTATTAAAAACTACACTATTTTATTTTTTCAAAAAACTATTAACATTTACAATCTAAAGTTGCCATAACACAAAGCACACACTTCTCATCAACTAAATAATTAATTTTTACCATCTTTTTCCAATTCTTTTAACGATTTTTTAGGTGTAGGTAATTTTTCTGGCATCGTTCCACCATTTTTTGCAATAACTTCTCTAATATTTTTCCCAATATTATAATGTGTTTCGTTAGCACCTATTTCACTAGATATATTATCTCTTTTCAATTTTGAGTCAGTTTGAGTAATACGAAAAAGATTAGCAGCTAATTCTTCACTTCCCATATTATCTAAAATTTCTTCTCTATATCTTAAGCCTTTTCTTCCAGCATTATGAAATTTATCAAAATTTTTAACTCCACACTTTTTAGCTACTTGATTTAACGAATAATTTCCTTTTTTAGTTAAACTTCTTTGATAAAACCTTTTTTCGTCTTCTGTTAACATAGAATATTCTTTTTCATTTAACTCTTGAACTCTTGTTTTAACTGCAAAATAAGTTTGCCCCAAAGCAACTACTTCTTTTCTAGGGTCAGCATTTTGTACTATTAAATAACAAGCATATCTTGATAATCTATAATCTAATATTTTCTTGACACCACCATTAGGCATTTTTGATGTTTTCCCACTTGGGAAAAATGTTTATCAATCATAAATTTACTTTGTTCACAAGCTAACTTAGCATTCTCAATCACATTACAAAATTTATCCCATCTTTTATATTCTAACGCATTTTGAAAGTTCTCTAGCTAACCAATACTCATTTCCATCTGAATCTATATGTTTAATACTTTCAAATAATATTTCACTATACTCTTTAATTTCATTCATTTATATACTTCACTCCTTCCTATGGTGGATACATCTCTACTTGTAACTTACCATTCCTAACTTTAAACAATATACTCCCATCTAAATCCGTTCTATATATTTTACTACTCTTTAAATTATCCAAAACCTCCCCATTAGGATGCTTATATCTATTATTCTTTCCTACACTAATAACAGAACACTTAGGATTAACACTATCAATAAATAAAGAACTACTACTAGTTTTACTCCCATGATGACCCACCTTCAAAACATCAATATCACTTAAATCATATACCTCTAACAAATCTTCTTCTACTTTCACAGAAGCATCACCCATAAATAAAAACTTATATCCATCAATTACACCATACAAAACACTAGAATTATCATTCTCATTATCATAAACCCCACTATCCAAAAAATATAACTTATTATCACCTAAAGACAAAAATTCCTCATCACTAACATACTCTATACCCTTTTTATCAAGCACCTCTATTAATTGTAATTCCAAATAATTATACTCTCCTTTATTAAAAATAACCTTATCAACCTTAAAATTACTAACAATATAAAGAGCCTCCAACATATGATCGCTATCACCATGAGTAAGAACTAAACTATCTATTTTTCTTATCCCCATACTTTTCAAATAAGGAATAATCTTATTTCTAGAAATACTATAATTATTTTCACCCTCATAATTAACAACACCTCCAGTATCAATTAAAATAACATCTCCTTTAGAATAAACTAAAGCACTATCACCTTGTCCCACATCAAAAACTAAATAATAACTTTCCTTAACAAAAGGACAAAAATAATGAATAAACATAAATACAAAAATCAAAACTAAATACTTTCTTTTTCCTTTTTTTAACATTAAAAACACAAAAGTAATTAAAACATAATAAACAATAACAAAAATAACCCCCATTTTACAAAATATAACCTTAGAAAACCCAAACCCATTTAAAAACAACGAAACTTTCTCCAAAACAACAATAAAGACATGCAAAACCCCATCAAAAAAAGGAAAAATAAACGATATTATTACCAAAGGCAAAACCAAATAAGATATAAAAGGCACAAAAAACATATTATAAATAATAGATAAAAAATTAACCTGATAAAAATTATTAACAACAATTGGATAACCTACTACAAAAGATATAAACGAAGTAATAAATAGTTTCCTAAAAAAATTACCCTTTATAACACTAGAAAAACATATAAGATAAAAAGTAATAACAAACGAAAACAAAAGTCCAATATTATATAAATACATCGGATTAATAAAAATAATAATAACTAAAGTAAACAAAAGCACATAAATAGTCCTAACCCCTACTTTAAAAATCTTATTTAATGATAACAATATTGTAAATATAGCACTTCTTAATATTGACATTGAATACCCTGTCAAAAACATATAAAAAAACAAAAATAATATAACTACAACTAATCTCTTATTCTCACTCTTAAAAAACCTTTTCAAAAAAGAATTAATAATAAGTATAAAAATAGAAACATGAAGCCCTGATATAGCAAACAAATGACTAATACCATTCTCTTGATAACTAGTTTTAACCTCTTTTTCTATACTAGAATTATCTCCCAAAATAAGCCCATTTACATAAGAATATGACTTACTAAGTTTTTTACTTCTTTCAAAAGCCATATTTTTAAGTTTATAAAATACATTTCTATTCTCACAAACAAGTTCAATTTCACTAATATTAATATAATTATATATACCTTGATTATACAAATACTTCTTATAATTAAAAGTATTCAAAACAGTATTATTAGTAAGTTCAATTTTTTCCCCACTTATTCTAACCAAATCCCCCAAAGAAAAACTAAGACCTCCATCATAATAAACCCCTAAAACCTTCTCTTTACCTTTTAAAGTAAAAACTTGTTTCTTTAAATCATTTTTTATATTAACTACTATAAACTCCTCATCATCAAAATCTTTATATACACTATCCTTTACATATCCATTAGAAAAAAGAAAATAAACTAAAGCAATAACTAAAAAACTAAAATAAAATAATCTATGTTGTAATATAATCTTTAATTTTTTCATACAAAGAATCACCAATACCCGAAACATTCTTAACTTCAGATATATCTTTAAATAAACCATTTTTATTTCTATACTCAATTATAGCAAGTGCTTTAGATTCCCCAATACCTGAAACAGTCATTAACTCTTCCTTACTAGCAGTATTAATAGAAACTAATTTTTTAACAGCATCAGACACATCAGAAAATTCCTCATTACTAACACAACTATCATTAATAATATTATTATTTTCCTTATTACAATTATTAATTATCAAAGATTCCTTTTCTTTTACAGTCTCAAAATCTTTAATTTCATCATCACTATAAATAACAATAACCATTTCATCTTTAACCTTCATACTTAAATTATTCGCACTAGTATCAGCACTTTTAGTAAGACCTCCTGCTAAATTAATTACATCAATAACTCTCTTACCCTCCTCTATCTTATAAGTACCAGGTTTCTTAACTTCACCCTTAATATCAACATAAAAATAACTAACTACTAAAACATCATCTTCCACCTCCTTTTCCTCTTTAACCTCTAATATAGGTTCATAATAATTAACATTTTCACTATCTTCATTAAAATAAAAATAAGCAAAAACAAAGAAAATCATAACAAATGAAATTACAAACAAAATTCCAATTATAATAAATTTCCTCTCATCAATAAATTCTTTAAATTTTTCCATATAAAAATACCTCCTACTATAATTATTAGCAAGAAGTATCCATTACACCTGAATTTTTTTTAATTTTTTACATTTTTTTGCATCTTCATCTCATATTGAACCCTCTGTACCAAAGTAAGAGCAATAATCGTACACCAACAAAAACTACCACCATAACTAATAAAAGCAAGCGGAACCCCAGTTATAGGAATAATCCCCATAACTCCTCCTAAATTAATAATAATATGTAAAAACAAATAAAGAGCAACTCCATAACAAATAAGTCTATATAATACCCTATCAGTCTTACTACCAGTAACAACTATCCTAAAAAGTAAAAATATATACAAACAAAATAATAAAACTATACCAACTAATCCACACTCTTCTGCAAAAATTGCAAATATAAAATCAGTATGTGACTCAGGTAAATACAAATACTTTTGAGTACTATTACCAAGGCCCTTACCTAAAAGTCCTCCCCCATTAATAGCAATATAAGCATTACATAATTGATTACCACTATCTAAATATCTTTCACAAGGACGAGCAAAATTAAATCTATCTAACTTATTACTAGCAAGCACCTTATCTCCTCCAACTAGTAAAACCAAAACTAATGCAATAACAGAAAATAATCCAAGAAAAAACACACTTAACTTTATCTTTTTTGAAGTCGGAGACATAAAGAAAATACCTAAAGATAATATCAAAAATATACATGCAGTCCCCAAATCTTTTTGAAGAACAATAAATAATGTAATAACAAAAACAACTCCTAAAGGAATAAGCATTCTCTTTAAATCATTCCCATAATTCTTATTTTGATCATAATAAGTAGCAAGAAGAACTATTATAGAAACCTTAACAAACTCACTAGGTTGAATACCAAATCCCTTATAACCAATCCACCCATATACTCCATTAACTGCAGTACCATATAAAAATAAACAAAGCAAAATAATTGCAATAGCAATTGTAGCAAGCCACGATATCAAAGAATAACTCTTAGTATTAAATTTAAGTATAACAAAAGAAATAATAAGACCAGTAAAAATAAAAAATAACTGTCTTACAAAATAAGCACTAGGTAAAGCATCTGCCATATATGCTGTTACATTAGATGAAGAATAAATCATAACAACACCAAATGCAAACAAAATAATCGTAACAATTAAAAGCTTTTTATCTAAATTCTTTATTATTTTTAACATATCATTTCCTCATTATAATAATACCACAAATTCTAAACTTTTTAAATATTTTCTAAAATATAGTTTTTTGTAGTGTCAAAAATTGACTAATTTAGTAAACTATATTAGATAAATAAAAGGAGGCTTGTCTATGTATTATTATGGAAACTCTTATGGATATGGTAACGCAAATAGTTGCTGTGGTGCATCTCCAGTAAGTGGAGGATACTATGGCGGATATGGTAATGGATACGCAATAATTCTAGTTTTATTCATCTTATTAATAATCATAATTGGTGCTAGAAACTGGAACTAATTAAAAAAAAGAGAAAACAAAATAAAAATTTGCTATTTCTCTTTTTTTATGCTACAATATATACGATTTTGAGGTGGTTGTATGTTAAAAAATAAAGATATATTAGATGAAAAAGATAAAAGATTAAGATTAATTAGTAAAGAAGTAACTTTTCCCTTAACAAAAGAAGACAAAGATACTATCAATTTAATGATAGAATATCTAACAAATAGTCAAATAGATAAACTAGCAAAAAAATATCACCTAAGACCTGGCATGGGACTATCTGCCATACAACTAGGTATAGATAAAAGATACTTTGTCGTAGTACACGAACAAGAAATAAAAGAAACATTCAAAACCTATGTAATAATTAACCCTAAAATAATATCTACTTCAGAAGAAATGATTTATGTCGATGAAGGAGAAGGTTGTCTAAGTATTAACAGAGAAACAATAGGTATTGTACCAAGACATGCTAGAATAACAGTTGAAGGCTATGACATAAACGGAAACAAAATAAAGGTAAGAGCACGTGAAGAACTTGCAATTGCATTCGAACACGAAATAGATCACTTAAATGGCATACTATTTATAGATAGAATAGATAAAGATGACCCATATAAATACGAAAATATATATCGTAGTATATAAACAAAGAACCCATAAAAGGTTCTTTTTTACTATAATCTATTCCACAAGTTTAACACTAACCAACTTAGAAACACCAGACTCTTGCATAGTTATACCATATAAAGTATTAGCATACTCCATAGTTTTCTTCTTATGAGTAATAATTATAAGTTGTGTCTTTCCAATATATTTCTTAAAATAAGCACCAACTCTATCAACATTAGCCTCATCAAGTGCAGCCTCCACCTCATCAAATAAACAGAAAGGTATCTTCTTAACATTTAAAATTGCAAACAATAAACTAATCGCTGTAAGAGTCTTTTCTCCACCAGAAAGTAAAGAAATACTAGAAATCTTTTTACCAGGAGGACTAACAACAATCTCAATTCCCGTTTCCAAAACATTAGACTTATCAGTAAGTTTAAGTTTTGCACTTCCCCCACCAAATAAATCCTTAAATACCTTATCAAACTCTACTTCAATCTCCTCAAAAGTACTTAAGAAAAGTCCCTTCATAACATCATCAAGTTCATCAATAATATTAAGCAAAGTACTCATTGCACTTTCCAAATCATCAGTCTGTTTAGTTAAAAATTGATATCTTGTATTAACCCTTTCAAACTCTTCAATAGAACCAATATTAACATCACCAAGTTTCTTTATAATACCCTTAAGTTCATTAACAGTTTTTCTAGCAACAGACTCCTCAATCTCAAGTATATAATTAGCACGTGCCTTTTCAAAAGTAATAGAATAAGTCTCACTTAAAATAGAAAGCATATTATCCATCTTAACACTAATCTTAGTATTACTAATCTCCCTATCCTTTAAATTATTTTCTAAATTTCTCAAATTAGCGTTATCTAACCTAAACTTAGCCTGAATCTCATCTACTTCACTTGATAAACTATCCCTTAACTCCATTACTAACTTAACTTGTTTTTCCAAAGCCTCTCTCTTATTTAACACTTCATAATACTTAGTAATAATCTTATCCTCTTCACTACTAAAATTATTATGAGTCAAATTATTTAAATTATTAAGTTCCAAATTAATATCCTCATAATCTTTAGAATACCTATCATAAGCACCTTTCTTACTTAAAAGCTCTTCATTACACAAAATTTTCTTCTTCTCAATCTCCATTAACTTAACTTGAAGTTCTTTCTCACTAGCAACAAGCAAATCAAGAGCCTTACTCTTCTTATCCCTATCAAACAAAATTTCCTCTTTCTTAGAAAGTTTAACCTGAAGTTCATACTTTTCACTTATAATAGACTTAACCTTAATAACACCACCAGTAATAGAACCATTAGAATTAATAACCTCTCCAGTTAAAGTAACAATTCTATACTTATTAACTTTCTTAGCAATATCATTTGCATTATCCAAAGTATCAACAAGCACTACATTACCAAATAAATTATAAACAATATCCCTATACTTATCATCACACTCAATTAAATTAGCAAGTATATCAATATAACCCTTACAATTACTTAATATATCAAGACTTTCTCTATCAACATATCTACTTTTAATAACACTAATAGGATAAAAAGTAACTCTTCCTAACCCATTTTCCTTTAAATAATTAATACATACTTTAGCAACCGAAGGTGTATCAACAACAACATAATCTTTAGAACCACCCATTATCGAATCAAGAGCAAGCACCTTATCATCAGAAATACTAACAAGTTTACTAATTACATTACAAACACCCTTAATACGTGGATTAGTAATTACCTTTTTAGCATTAACATTAATATTACCCCCTTCTTCAATATAATTAGTTAAAGACTTAATCTCATACTCTAAACTATTTAATTCCCTATTATAAGAATAAATACTACTCTCTAAACTCTTTCTCTCATCCTGCAACTTCTTAAGTTCCTTATTTTCCGATTCAAAAAGCAACGAAATATCTTTAATTTTATTATCTAAAGAAGCAATATCCATCTTCAAAGACAACATCTTATTATTAATAGAAAAACTTTGTTCCTTCAAACTAACAATATTCTCATGCACTTTACTACTTGCCGCATCATACTTACTTCTTTCCTTAATAATATTTTTTTGCCCGTTTAATTTTTCCTCTTCCTTACTCAAAGATAAATACTCATTATTTAAAGAAACAATTTTCTCATTAACCTTATTTAACTCATCTTTTTTCTTCTCCAAAACAACATCAGAAGAAGAAGAATTAGTATTAATTTTAACAATCTCATTCTGTAAATCTTCTATTTCCTTAACATTTCTCTCATATTCAATATTTAACTTTTCCAAATCATTAGCAATAAGAGAAATTTCAATATTTTCTAACTTCTCCTTAGCACTTAAATACTCCTTAGCTTTAATACTTTGTTCCCTTAAAGGTTCAATTTGACTATCAAGTTCACTTTTAATATCCTTAACCCTAGTTAAATTTTCATTAGTCTTCTCTAACTTTCGAAGTGCCTCTTCCTTCCTCTTTTTATACTTCAAAACTCCAGCAGCCTCTTCAAAAATAACACGTCTTTCATAAGGAGAATTACTAATTACTTTTTCCACTTCACCTTGAGAAATAATATTAAAAGCATATCTACCCATACCACTATCTAAAAATAAATCATATATATCCTTAAGTCTACACTTCTCATTATTTAAATAATACTCATTTTCACCACTTCGATAAACCTTTCTTGTAATAGAAACTTCAGTAAAAGGAATAGGTAAATAAGAATCACTATTATCAAATACTAAAGAAACCGAAGCCAAATTTAAAGGGCTTCTAGACTTACTTCCAGAAAATATAACATCAGTCATATTACTAGAACCTCTTAAATTTTTAACTGATTGTTCTCCCAAAACCCATTTAACCGCATCAACAATATTACTCTTACCTGATCCATTTGGACCAACAATACATGTAATATTATCATCTAAACTTAAACTTATTTTATCTGCAAAAGATTTAAAACCTGATATCTTAATTTCCTTTAAATACATATTGTCACCCTCTATCATTACTAATATAATTATAACAAAAAAACAAAAATAAAAAAAGAATTAATTGTATCTTTTAAAAACTTATGATAATATTAATAAATAAGAGGAATAACCTAAATAAAATATTACAAAGGAGTCTACCATGCAAAAAGGAAAATTAATAATTATATCTGGACCATCTGGTTCTGGAAAATCAACAATAAGAGAAAAAATAGTTAAAAACAATAAAAACATCTGGTATTCTATCTCCATGACTACAAGAAAACCACGAATAAATGAAAAAAATGAAATAGATTACTACTTCGTTACCAAAGAAGAATTTCTAACAGAAATAAAAAATAATAACTTCTATGAATATGCCGAAGTTTACAAAGATATTTTCTATGGAACACCCAAAAATAAAGTACAAGAAATGCTAAACAAAGGCTATGATGTTATTCTAGAAATAGATGTAGATGGTGCACTACAAATAAAAAAGCAAGATAATAATGCCATTTTAATATTTATAATGCCACCATCAATTGAAGAACTAAAAAACAGATTAGAAAATAGAAAAACTGATAGCAAAGATAAAATAAAAGAACGCTTAAATAAAGCCCTATATGAAATATCATTTAAAGACAAATACGATTACATAGTTCTAAATGATAACATAGAAAAAGCAACTAAAGAAATAGAAACTATTATAAAAAAACAAAATTAGTACTTAGTCCAAAAACTACTTACTAATTTTTTTAATACACCTACTTTCTAGCCAAAATAGAAAGTGCTTTCCTAGCAGCATCCTGCTCTGCCTCTTTTTTTGAAGAACCAATACCTTCACCAAAAACAATATCATCAACCTTTACAACAACCTTAAAAGTCTTATCATGTGAAGGGCCAAACTCTTCAGTTACCTCATAAATAACAGACTTTTGATTAGTTTGAACCGCCTCTTGTAAAGCAGACTTATAATCATTAAATAACAAAACATCTGGATTTTCAATATAAGGAACGATTATTTTATAAGCAACCTCTTTAGCCACCTCAAAACCTAAATCAAGATAAATCGCAGCAATAAAAGCCTCAAAAACATCAGCAAGAATTGCCTTTTTATGAGTACCACCACTTTTATATTCCCCACGACCTACCTTTATATAATTACTAAAACCTAAATCATCTGCAAACAAACTAAGAGCATTTTCACAAACATAACTAGCCCTTATCTTCGTCATCTCACCCTCACTATACTTATTAACTTTATATAAATAATCAGAAACAACCAAATCAACAATTGCATCACCCAAAAACTCTAAAGTTTCATAAGAATAACTCAAATTATGTTCATAAGCATAAGAAGTATGAGTAAAAGCTTGCTCGTACAAAGATAAATTTTTATATTCAATATTAAGTCTTTCTAACAATTTTTCCATAAAAATCACCACAATAAGTTTAACACAAATAAAAGAAAAATAAAACCATATTGATAAAATTTAAAAATAATAGTAAAATAGTATTGGTGATTATTTATGAAACATATACTCATATTTTTCATAAAAATATATCAAAAAATTCCGGGACCATGGCATGATGCCTGTAAACACATACCCACTTGCTCTAACTATGCAATTGAAGCACTAAATAAACATGGTGCATTTAAAGGAAGCCTATTAAGCATTAAAAGAATACTAAAATGCAATCCCTTAGCAAAAGGCGGATATGACCCCGTTCCCGAAAAAAAGGAGTAATTATGAAAAAAATATTAATAACAATTTTAATAACTATAACATTAATAACAACTACAGGGTGTATAAAAAGAGATAAAATGGAAGATATCGACGTTATAACAACAATCTATCCCATTGAATATGTAATGAATAGATTATACCGAGACAACGCCACAATCACAAGCATTTATCCACGTGGAATAACTATTAATGACTATGAATTTACCAACAAACAAATTGAAGATTTTAGCAAAAAAGACCTTTTCATCTACAACGGAGAATCAGATGAAAGACAATATGCAACAACCATGCTAAATATGAATCAAAACCTAAAAATCATCGATGCCTCATACGGAATAGACACCACCTATAGCACCACTGATATTTGGTTAAATCCTTCAAACATACTCATGATAGCGCAAAATATTAGAAATGAATTAAAAGAATACATAACCAACCCTTACCTAATCGAAGAAATAAATAACAAATACGAACTATTAAAAGTAGATATTTCAGAATTAGATACAGAATACAAAAAAACTGCTGACAACTCAAAAAACAAAACCATTATTTCAAATAACGAATCACTAAAATTCCTTGAAAAATATGGCTTTACAGTAATCAATCTAACTGAAAATGGTGAAGAAAAAGAAAATAATATTGCAGTTGCCAAAAAATTATTAAAAAACAAAGAAGTTAATTACATATTTATAACAGACAATAAATCTAACACCACTGTAACAAACCTATCAAAAGATTATGATGCCAAAATACTAGAATTCAAAACAGCAGAAATAATAACTGAAAAAGACATAGAAAATAATGAAGATTATCTATCAATAATGCATAATAACATTGAAGAACTAAAAAAGGAAACTTACTCATAGTTTCCTTTTAATTATTATCTAAAAGACTATCTTCTGGAATTTTTATCCTAATTTGAAAAACCGGCTTTACCTCTTCAACTTGAGAATCATCATCTTCTACTTCATCAACTTCAAAATTTTCTAAAGAACCATGAGGCATATCATTATATTCATAATAATTAAGAAGTAAATTTTCATCATCTTCTGGTTCCTCAAACACTAAAGAACCAGTTTTCTTACCACCAACCACTAAATTTCCACTATACAAAGCCGTAGAAACATTAACTGGAGTAAACACCCTAGAACTTTCCTCTCCTAAAGAATTAATCATTTTCCAATCCTTATGACTATATCTAATCTTATCATTAGAATCATTTTCAAAATCAATAGTAACAACTACATAATAATTACCATCCTTAGGACTCTTATACTCAGTACCATAAGAAACATAAGCATCAGTAACACTATAAATAACATCTTTATACTTAATCTTTTGATTCATATCAAATACATTATTATAAGTACCTTCCTTAACAATATAAACATCAGATACATGAAAAATCTTTCTAATTCCAAAAACGATTAAAAAAACAAAAAGACAAATACCCAGAACAATCAAACAATACTTAATAATTTTCCTATTTCTTAACCTCTTTACCTCTTTTACCGTTTTAGCGCGTCTAAGAAGAGCTTTCTCTTTCCTTTCTCTCTTCTTCTTCATTTCCTTTAACTTAGAAACAAAACTAAACTTTTCCTTATCTAAATCCTTAACACTACCATCTTTTACTACTTGTTTTTCCAAAGTTCCATCTAATTTCTTACCAGTAGTTTTATTTAAAGACTTTTTAACATTCTTATCATTATTTTTTACATTAACAACCTCTTTATCTAAATCTTGTTTCTTTACTTCCAAAGATTTTTTACTATCTACTGGACTAGGTTGTTTAATTATTCTACATTTAGTTACATCTGCACCACAAAACTTACATATTTTAGCCTTATTTGCAACCTTCTTCTTACATTTCTTACAAATTTTCATTAAAACAAACCTCCTACTAAAATATATGTAATTTACTAACAAACTAGCAAAATTATACCATAAAACTCCATAAAAATCATTACTTTTTAACTATAATAGACTCATTCATTTGATTTACCTTACTAATACCCATAATATCCAAAATAGATGGTGCAATATTACTTAAAGTCCCATTCTTAACCTCATACATATCAGAGCAAACTATAAAATAAACCAAATTAGCCGTATGAGTAGTAAGCATTTCTCCATTAGAACCTATCATTTCCTCACAATTACCATGATCTGCAGTTATTAATAAAATAAAATCATTAGCAATTGCAATATCATATAACCTTTGAATACACTTATCCAAAGCATTAACAGCCTCTATACCAGCATCATAATTACCAGTATGTCCTACCATATCACCATTAGCAAAATTAACACATATAAAATCATATAATCCTATTTTTTCCTCTATCTTATTTACAATATCAAAAGAACTCATCGCTGGATATAAATCATAAGTTAAAACATCTTTTCTAGGAATTCTAATCTTATCAGTTAAAGGAAAATCTACATCTTTATCACCATCAAAAAAATGTGTAACATGAGGAAACTTAGCATCTTCAGCAATACGAAGTACCCTTAAATTATTATTAGATAAAACCTCGCCCAAAGTATTAGTAACAATTTCCCTTTCAAATAAACAAGGAATATCAAACTTATTACTAACAGGCATCATCGTAACAAACTTAAAATTAGAAAATTTCTTAACATCAAAAAAATCAAACCCATCTAAAGTAAATGCCTCACATAACTGAACCAATCTATCAGGCCTAAAATTAAATACTAAAAAACCATCATTATCTGAAACAATACCATCAGAATTAACCATAAAAGGCCTAATAAACTCATCATAAATACCATTATCATAACTATCTAAAATATACTTTTTATACGAAGAACAAACATTATTACCATTAACTAAAGTATCATAATATAACTTAGTTCTATCCCAAATACACTCCCTATCCATCGCATAAAATCTACCCGAAATACTAGCAATTTTACCAATATTATTTTTACTTATATAACTTTCTAACTCATCTAAATACTCTAATGCAGAATTATATGAAGTATCCCTACCATCTAATATTAAATGAAAATATACATTATTAATTCCAAAACTTTTACAAGCATCAAGCAGCCCAAATAAATGATTAATATGAGAATGCACTCCCCCATCAGATAATAATCCACATAAATGTAACTTTGAATTATTATCTTTCACATGAGAAAGTAAACTTATTAACACATCATTGTTAATAAACCCTTCATTATCTATATATCTATCAATCTTCAAAAGTGATTGAGGAACTACTCTACCAGAACCAATAGTTAAATGTCCTACCTCACTATTACCCATTTGCCCTTTTGGAAGACCAACCGCATTACCACTAGCCTCCAAAAAAGAATAAGGATACCTCTTAAGCAAACTATCCAAACAAGGTGTTTCTGCATTTCTTACTGCATTTCCAAATTCCTCTTTTCTATAACCAACACCATCTAATATTGCTAAAATAACCTTTTTCATAAAGTACTCCTCTCAGTAACACAAAATGCTGCATAATAAGGAACATACTTAATACCCTTCTTAAAACTAAAATTCTCACTTCCAAACCTAATTGCACTATCAATATTAAACTTATTCATCGTAAGCACTAAACTCTTACTTTTAGTACTTTCTTCACCACTTAATACCTCAAGTAATATAATTTTACCACTTCTATTTTGAATAACAATATCAATAAAAGCCTTCCCCTCAGAATGATAATTATATATATTAAAACCATTTTGATACAAAGTAGTAACTATATTATTTTCATACAACACAGAAAGAAGTTTATTATTAGTAAGAAGTTTATTTGGACTAATATTCATCTTTTTATATAACAACCCAGAAGAAGCATAATATAACTTAAAACTATCCTCATCTTTTTCCTTACTAATCGGAGGAATAAGCTTATTAAGACGAGTACTTTTAATTATCATACCAGATTCCTTCATAAAATTAATCGAAGATTCATATTCCTTAGCACGAGCCCCTGATTTTAAAAGACCATATTGAAACTTCTTACTATCATTTATAAGTTGAATAACCATATTATCATAAACTTCAACACTACGCTTAATATTAATCAAATTATCAAGCATAAAAAGCCTATACTTAAATAACTTATTATTCTTATCATGAACTATATTTAAAAGATTATAATCACCATTAGTATGAAACTCCACTATTGCATTAGGATAACCACCAGTAATTATATAATCATTATATATATCCATAGCAAGTAAATGAAATGGCATCGCTTTATTATTCTTATAAGAATCTTCAATAAAATCTATTAGTTGTTCCTTACCAACATATTTCAAATACTCAGGAAAACTAACCAAATTCATCTTCTTAACACTTAAATTCTCTAACTTTTTCTTATCAATAAAACTAGCAGAACTAGTAATCATAATAACATGATATGAAAGTGGCAAAGAAAATAACTTCTTAACAGTATTAAATATCTCCAAAGTAACATTATCAAAAACTATCAAACTCTCTTCCTTCAAAATAGTTTCAAGAGACAAAGCCGATATTCCTCTAATAAATTTCTCCAAAGTATTATTTTTCTGAGCCACATACAAAAGTTCACTATTATTCTCACAATCAAAATAAATAGTATTTTTATATTCACGCTTTCCAAATTCTAATACAGAATAAGTCTTACCACAACCAGATATACCAAACAATAAAACTGGCCTCTTATTTGAATCTATTTTCCATTTTAGTAATTCATCAGTTATTTTTCGCTCCATAAATTGTATCCTCCTATCATTTATCCTAATATAATTATAAATCTTAATAAAAAAATAGTCAATTACTATAAATAGAAAAATATATCTTTTGCTACATAAAAAACACAACAAAATTA
>CAYWQZ010000001.1:10488-35202 GCA_964460565.1 uncultured Mycoplasma sp. | reverse complement strand
GTTATTGCAAAAACTTGTAATCATCGACCTAAGTTTGAAACCTTACTACAAGATATAAGAGATAAAAAATGTAATACTATTGTAGTATTAAAATTAGATAGACTAACAAGAAGCGTGTATGACTGGGAAAATATATTAAAGTTTCTAGAAGAAAATGATGCATATCTTGATTGTGCTAATGATGATATAAATACCACTAATGCTAATGGTAAAATGGTATCTAGAATACTAACATCAGTAAGTCAACAAGAAATAGAAAGAACAAGTGAAAGAACTAAAGTTGGATTAGAAGGAGCAATAAAATCAGGACATCTAACAAAAGTACCATTTGGATACAAAAGAGATGTAGATGGCTTTGATAAGAAAAAGGTTGTAATTGATCCAGAAACTGCTCCAATTGTAAAGAGGATATTCGAAATTTATTTGGAAGGTATCTCGTGTAATGAGGTGGCTGAAAAGATAAATAGTGAATATCCTTTATTATACAAAAAATTTACTGGTAAAACTATTGAAACAATGGTTCATAATGAAACATATGCCGGATTGCATAGGCTGAATAAAAGATTAGAAGAAATTGGAAAAGGTAAATCAAGATTATTAGAAAATGTTGTAGAACCAATTATAGATTTAGAAACATTAGAAAAAGCAAGGTCAAGATGGAAAAATAATAAGACATATTATAAAAATAAAAAAACATATTTATTCGCAAGAAAAATCAAATGTCCAAATTGCAATAAAGATATTCTAGGCGGAACATATAGTATAGGCAAGTGTGGATTAACATATAAATATTATCATTGTAATAGATGTAAAACTACAGGATTGATTCCAGAATCAAAAATAGAGGAAGAATTTATAAAAGAAATAGATTATATAATAGATTATTTTATGATAGCTGATATAGGTTCAATACCAATAAGAAAAGAACCATTTATAAAATGCTATTCACAGGAATTAGAAAACAAATTAAAAACATTAGAAAATAAGGAGAAAAAAATAAAACAAGCATTTTATGGAGATTATATAGAATTTAATGAATTTGAACAAGAGATGGTAGTAATAAGATCACACAGAAGTCTTATTGAAAAAGAAATAAAGAAACAAGGTAAGACAAATATAAGAATACAAAATGACATGGATATAACGATGTATGCCACATTGAGTGAAATTGAAAAAAGAAAAAATATCTCATATTATTCAAAAACAATGGATATATGGGATAAATTAACAGATGAAGAAAAACAGAAAATAATTCAAACTTATATAGAAAATATAGAACTGACAGTAGAGGTTGACTCTGATCCGAAAGAAAAAATAGTAGGCATAAAAAATAGTAAGATTAAAGATAGCAAGATAGATAATATGGCTTATATGTTTAGAGAAGAAATAATGGATATGACCATAAAAAAAGAAGAAAAAAATATTTTAATATCAAAACCAAAAAAACAAAAAGAGATAAAAGAATTTATATCAAAAATAAAGAATTTCTATGCAGTTGAAGCAATTAGAACTAGTATTAATGATGTTAATGAAATTGATCCATCAAAGGTTATAAGAATAATACCAATCTATAAGACTAGAAACAATAATCAGCAAGAATATACAATTATAACCATATAAGGTATAATTACAAACTAATACAAACATAAATCGACAAAATTCACAAAAAGTATTATAATTATTATAGTGAGACAGATAACTTTAATTTGCAGATATATATCAGAAGAAGATATATGTCTTTTTTAGTGGATAAAAAAAAGTAGTTTGTAGTAAATAGCAGTAAAAAAAGAATTAATGAAAGAGGATAATAATGAAAAAAGAAAAACAAACTGATATTTATGAAACTATCAATTATAAGAAAACAAAAAATGCAGTACAACAAGTGATGAAGGTATATAAGTTGTTAACATTGAGATTAGAAGAAACTAAGACTCCAAAAATAACAGGAAAATATGGACTGACTTTTGGAGGAAATACCAATTCCAGAAAATCAAATGTTGAAAGTATGGTTATTAGAACAATTATTTTAGAAAACAAAATAGAAGAATATCTAACAAGAATAGTGAATGCTTTTAACAAACTGGAAGATGATGAGCGTAAGTATTTGTATTATAAATTTTTTGATCCATCAACTCCTACAGATGAACAAATTATGCAACATTTTAATAGATATGATTATGGATTTAGATTATTAAAAAAAGAGGCATATATAAAATTCGCAATTATAATGTGCGTGGAAGTTTATGATTAAACTTCTTTTTTTATTTCATTGAAAGGAGGTGGTGCTTATGAAAGATAAAGTTCAAGTTAAGGGAACACTTCCATTAGTAGCAGAATTTCTAAATACAACTGAAAGCAGAATATATGAAATCTTTAACTTGAATGATAGTAAAAAACAAAATATAGAAGAAGAAAAGAAAGGAGAAAAAAGTGAAACTACCAATAAAAGTAAAACCATACGAACATCAAAAAGTAGCAGTTAACTTTGCAATGGAAAAATTAGAAAGTAATGGTTGTGCTGCGTTGCTTATGGATATGGGGCTAGGAAAAAGTCTTACATCGATAGCGATTATAGGTTTATTATTACAAGAAGAAAAGGTTAATAAAGTTTTAGTAGTATGTCCATCATCAATAATAAATGTATGGGAAAAAGAGTTTCAAAAGTTTGCTGATTACAACTTTAATGTAGAATCAATTATAGGATCAACAATGTCAAAGAGAAAAGAAAAACTAAAATTACTTTGTCATAAAATTGGACTAAAAGTAGCACTACTTAATTATGAAGCTACTTGGAGAATGGAAAAGGAACTCAATATTTATAGACCAGATATGATTATATGTGATGAATCACAAAAAATTAAGAATCCTAGTGCAGCACAAAGTAAAACATTACATAGACTTGGTACTAAAGCAAAATATAAAATAATTTTAACAGGAACACCAGTACAAAATAGTCCAATGGATGTATTTAGTCAGTGGAAATTTTTAGATCCTAATATCTTTGGATTAAGTTTTTATACATTTAGAAATAGATATGCAGTGATGGGCGGATATTATAACCATCAAATAATTAAATATAAGAATATGGATGAGCTAACAAGTAAAGCTCATAGCATTGCATATAGAATTACAAAAGAAGAAGCGCTTGATTTGCCAGAACAGATATTTTTAAATAGATATTGTGAATTAGAATCATCAGCACAAAAAATATACGATAAGGTTGTTAAAGAAAGTTATGCAGAACTTGAAAGTGGAGAGATAACAGCAACTAATGTATTAACAAAATTGATAAGACTATCACAAATAAGTGGTGGACACGTTAAAGATGATGATGGTAAGATGCAAGTTATATCTAAATCTAAATTAAATGAATTAAAAGATATTATGGAAGATGTCATTATAGACAATAAAAAGAAGTTAGTAGTATTTGCGAGATTTATACCAGAAATAGAATCAATACAAAATCTTGCTAATGAAATGGATATCAATTATTCGTATATAACAGGGAATATAAAAATGGAAGAAAGAGGTGAGATGGTAGATAAGTTTCAAACGAATAATGATATAAAATTGTTTATAGCCCAAATTCAGACAGCTGGACTTGGGATAACATTAACAGCAGCCGACACTGCTGTTTTTTATAGCCTTGATTTTAATTATTCAAACTACAGCCAAGCAATATCAAGAACACATAGGATAGGTCAAAAGAATACTTGTACTTATATAAACTTGATATCTAGTGGAACAGTAGATGAAAAGATAATCAAGGCATTAGAAAATAAAGAAGATATAGCAAAAAGTATAGTAGATAATTGGAGAGAATATTTCAAGAAAGGAGAATAATAACTTGAAACTTTTTAGTCTATTTTCAGGTATAGGAGGACCAGAGAAAGCACTAAAAAGAATAGGCGTTGATTATGAACTTGTAGGATATAGCGAGATAGATAAATATGCTAGTAGAAGCTATTGTGCAATTCATAATGAAACAGAAAACAAAAACTATTGGGATATAACAAAAATTAATGAAAAGGAACTTCCGGATTTTGATTTAATGACTTGGGGATTTCCTTGTCAAGACATTAGTATTGCTGGTAAACAAGCTGGTATAAAAGAAGGAACTCGTAGTGGATTATATTATGATGGACTGCGAATATTAAAAGAAAAGAAGCCTAAATACTCGTTGATAGAAAATGTTAAAGCATTAACAAGTAAAAAGTTCAAAGATACATTTGAAAGTATTTTAGATGACTTGGATAAAGCAGGATACAACAGTTATTGGCAAGTTTTAGATGCCAAAGATTATGGAATACCTCAACACCGAGAAAGAGTATTCATAGTATCAATAAGAAAAGATGCAAATCAAGATTATAAGTTCCCAGAAAAAGAAGAACTAAAACTTAAATTAAAAGATTTACTTGATGAAGAAGTAGAAGAAAAATACTATTTAAGTGATAGGATGATTACTACATTTTCTGATATGACAAATCGTAATGGTTATATTAGAGGAAAGTGTTTCAAGCCGCATGAACTTGATGATGATAGAGTAGCTAGTACAATTAAAACTACCGCAGGATCAAGACCAGAAGATAACTATGTAAAAAGAAAATATGATGAGTTTATTCGTGAAAATGGTTATATTCCGGAAATATTTAATCCTTATAACAAATCAGAAGTAAAAGATGTTGCCAAAACAATAACAGGCGAATGTGGAAGTAAAACATCATCGGCAACACATTTAATAAAAGAAACTATTATAATGCCAGAAGCAACAAAAAAGGGATATGCAGAAGCAAGTTGTGGCGATGGTGTATATATCAACAGACCACATCAAAAAAGAGGCGTTGTACAAAAAGATAAAATTCAAACATTAAAGACAACTCCAGATGTTGGTGTAGTTGTAGAAAAGAAAATAAAATATGAAGAACCTCTTAATAGAGAAGGTTGGCATAATATGAATAAAATTGTTCTAAATCCAGATGGCATATCAACAACGATAAATGCCCAATCAAATAACAGTCTTCAAAAAGTTAAAGTGCCAAGTTTAAGAATCAGAAGATTAACACCTTTAGAGTGTTTTAGATTAATGGGATTTGATGATGAAGATTTTTATAAAGCACAAAGCACTGGAAATAGTAATACCCAACTTTATAAACAAGCAGGTAATTCAATCGTAGTAAATGTTTTAGAAAAAATATTCAATAATTTATTAAAAGGAGAGAAAGAAAAATGAAATCAATTATTACAAATGAAGTATTAGATGAAGTATGGGAAGCAGGACATAAAAGAGTTATGGAATTAGTTAATGAAAGAGAAAAATATCCAACATCAGTAAAGCAAATAGATGCATTAAAGAAAGAATACATAATTTGCATGAATGCTATATCTGTAAGAGATTATAACAAAGTTGAAAAGACAAGAGTTGTTATTAATGCTATGGAACAAGAACTAAAAGAAATTCAAAAAGGATATGATGCTGATCAAAGAAGATATAAAAAAGCCCAAAAGATTAAAGAAGAAGGGCTTGTTGAAACTTTAAATACAGAAAGCGAGGATAATAAAGATGGAGAATAATATTGATTTAGCGATGGCTGATAGACTTCAAGAATTAAGAGATGAAAAAGAACAATTAGAGTTATCATTAAAGGAAACTAATGCAATGATAGAAGCTGTTGAACAAGACCTAGTAGCAGCAATGGTAACTGCTGAATTAGATTCGTTTAAAAGAAATGGACATACTTATAGTTTGAAAATTGATACATATGCGTCAGCAAAAGCAGAGTGTAAGCAAGAACTATTTGAAGCATTAAGAAATAATAATGCAGGGGATCTGGTTCAAGAACAAGTAAATGCTAATAGTCTAAGAGCATTTGTAAAAGAATTAAAAGCTAATAATGATGATGAAATACCAGAGTGGATAATTGATTATATAAATGTTTATGATAAAACTAAAATTGCTGTTAGAAAAAGCAGTTAAAATCATAAAAAAAACATCATAAGATGTTAATCAATATATTTTTTATCACTTCTACCTAGAACCCAGTCCATAGAATAATTATATTTTTTGCATAGTTTCTTAAGCATAAGAGTTTGAATAATATTTGGACAATTAGGGTTCTTATATTCAGAATAAGTTGTTTTAGCAACGCCTAAAATAGTAGCGATATCATTGGCTTCTTTACCTTGTTCTTTTTCAATAAGTGTTAGTCTATCGCGTATAATTTCCTTATCAATGCTATTTAAATGACGCAATTTAACAAAAGGTTTATTTGATAATTGACATACGTAATCCATGCTATAGCCAAAATGATTGCAATATTTCAAAAAGTTCTTAAGTTTAACATTAGCGTTTTCAATTTCAATATTAGCATATCCACCACGTGATACACCCATAATATCTGCAATTTCTTGTTGTTTTAAAAATCTATCTTCTCTTATTTCTTTAAATCTATATTCCATATAAACATCACCTAATTTAATTCTTGCACAAAAAATATAGAATTTTTTATATTGCAAAGTAATATGAACTGATGTATAATATTATTTGTAAAAAAAGAGAGAATATACTTAAAAAAAGAAAGATAATAAGTGGGCAGTAAAGATGTTAAGTTTTAACATTTATTGTTCACTTTTTTATAAGCAGTAAGGAGAGGCATTATGGAAACAGAGTTATTGTTAGATTTTGAAAAAATGTTAGATGAAGAAGCAAAAAGAATTATTGAAGAATTAAAGGTAATTTACGAAAAAAAGATAAAAGTAAATAAAAGTTATTTTGATTTGATAAGGGAAATGATAAAGCCGGAATATAAATACTTCACTACTGATATAAGTTTGAGAGCCTTAAAATTTATTCCAGAAGATTATGAAGTGGATCAAAGCAACGAGTATGCCTTAGTAACAAAGGAACAGGGTTTAATAAATCACTTACTAAAATATTCTGAATTTTGTGAGAAAGAAGAAAGAATGGAAAAAAATCATAAAGTAGCTGCAACTAAAATGGCAGATATTCTTATTGAAAAATACAAAAATAATAATAGAAAAAATATGGCAACTTTATTATCAGATAATATAAATGAATTGTTACCTAGACACAATGATAGTGTAGATGCAAGAACAATTGTATTATTTTTGCAAAAGGAAATAGAAAATAAAGGATATAAAGTAACATCGCTTAATCCTTTTGTAATTAAAGAAAGATAAAAAATAATTATAAGTTTAACAGTCATAAAAGATATGGCTGTTTTTTCATAAAAGAAAGGAAAATATATATGGAAAAAAATGAAATAGCTGTAAAAGATGAAAAGAACTTTGTAGTACCAACAGGTAGTCTAGAAATAGATACCGAAGATTTAGATGGACTTACTATATCATTTGATAAGATAAGTATTCCCTCAGGTGGAGGACAAATGTGGGAACTACCAGGAGCAGATAATCCAGATGAACCTGAATACTCAAAAGATATAGAAGGTGTTATAGTGGATCATTATCCAGTAAATGCTTACTTTGAAGAAGAATACAATGGTCAAGCACAGCCTCCTGCTTGTAGTAGTATGGATGGAAAACTAGGAATAGGTTGTCCTGGTGGTGCTTGTGCTAATTGTCCTTTAAATAAATATGGTTCTGCAGATGATGGTAAAGGTAAAAAGTGTAAGAACTTAAGGAGAATATATATTCTTCGTAGTGGAGAAATACTGCCATTACTTGTGACACTTCCACCTACATCAATTAAGAACTTCTCTGACTATATTTCAAAGAGAATAGTAACTAAAGGAATGAAAGCGTGTGATGTTGTAACTAAGATGACTCTAACAGTAGAAAAATCACAAACAGGGATTAAATATTCAAAAGTTCAGTTTGCAATATCAAGAATGTTAAATCCAGAAGAAAAGAATGTTATGCGTGAGTTTTCAAATGGAATAAAACAAACAACTAGACTACAAAGAGTTGATGAAACTGATAACAATGTATTGGATTAAAAATAACAGATAAGGAGGGAAAAGATGGAATCAATAGATGATGCTATCAATTACGAGGAGGAATATAAACAGTATCTACCAGATGCTAGAAAAAATGGTAATTCCCTCATAACAAGATGTCCATTTCATAATGATGATAATCCATCATTTAGTGTAGATTTAATAAATGGAAAATATCATTGTTTTGGCTGTGAGGAAAAAGGAAACTATATAAGTTTTAAAGCAAAAATGGATAATAAAGATACGCAGGATGTATATCAAGAATTGTGTATAAAGTATGGCATAGAACAACCAAAAGTTAACTTTGAGAAAAGCGAGGATGAAAAGTTCTCGCTTGAATCATATGCCAAGAATAAGAAACTTCCACAGGTATATCTTGAACGGATATGGAAATTATCTGATCATAAAAAGGGAATTAAAATACCTTATTATGATGAAAAAGATAATCTAGTAGCAACGAGATTTCGTGGAGAAAATAAAGCATTTCGTTGGGAGAAGAACTCAAAGATTATTCCGTATGGAATAAATAGAATGCAAAATATCAATATGCAAGGATATGTAGTGTTAGTAGAAGGAGAATCAGATACTCAAAGTTTAACTCTTGCGGGTATTCCAGCACTTGGTATACCAGGTGCAACAATGTTCAAACCAGAATGGATAAAGTATTTAAGAAATAAGAAAATATATATTCATAATGAAAACGATGCTGGTGGCAATATATTCAGAAATAAGATATGTGAAACATTGTATAAAAAGGATAGTAGTATGGAAGTCTATGAGTTTTCTTGTACAAAAGAAGATGTAAAAGATCCTAGTGATTTATTTAAAAAGTGTACAGGAACATATGAAAACCGGGTAAATATTAACCAATATGAAACTTTCCGTACAAAAATAAAGCATTTGTTAGAAGAAGCAGTTAAACTAGATTTGAAGGAAGTAATGCTACTAGCAGAAGAACCAGTACCAAATATGCCTGCCAAAGTAAGAATACCAGGAGATTATGAACTTACTAAAGATGGCATAGTGTATAAAGATGAACGAGGAGATGTTTCTTTAATATGTAGAATCCCGGTTATTATAAGTTCAATTTATTATAATTTGGAAGATGAAACAGAAGAACTAGAAATAGCATTTTATAAGTTTAAGAAGTGGAATACATTTCTTACTACACGAAGCATTATAAATAATCAAAGAACAATATTGCAGTTAGGAGAAAGAGGCATACCAATTACTGGAGAAAATGCTAAAAAGATGTCCGATTATTTAGGACAAATGGATGAGTTAAACTTTGATACAATTGAAACAAAGAAGTGTGTATCACAATTAGGTTGGTGGGGGAATAAGTTTCTTCCACATTATCCAGGAGATATAGAATTAAAGCAAGATGGAACAAATAAGAAATTAGTAACAGGTTATGAAAAAGTTGGAAATCTTGATACTTGGATAGAAAAAATAAAACCACTAATGAAAAATGATTTGTTTAATTGTATGTTGAAAGTAAGTTTTGCGTCTCCACTAATAAAAATACTAAATGCTAGATTATTTATAACTCACTTTTGGGCTGATTCGAGAGCAGGTAAAACAGCAGCATTAAAAGCAGCACTATCAGTATGGGGAAATCCAGATGCAACGATGGGAAACTTTAATTCAACGAGTGTTGGAATAGAGAGAATGGCATCGTTTTATAATGATCTACCATTTGGAATAGATGAGAAACAAGCAGTAGGAAGTAATAAGGATTTTATTAACAATTTAGTTTATATGTTAGGAGTTGGGAAAGGAAGAACAAGAGGCACTAAAACAGGTGGTATGCAAAATAGGTCAAGTTGGAATATTGCTATAATAACAACAGGAGAAGAACCAATAACAAGTGAAAATTCACAGACCGGAATATCATCAAGAACGCTAGAACTCTATGGTCCTTTATTTGAAAGAGAAAAAGATGCTATAGAAATGCATCGATTCACTACTAGAAACTATGGACTTGCAGGAAGGAAATATATCAAATACATAATAGAAAATATCGTAGAAACAAAAAGTCCTGAACTAGATGACTTGTATGATTTATTCTGTACTAGGTTAGAAGGAAACAAAGATAAAAACATCAGTTCTCACATCGCGTCTGTAAGCCTTATTTGTGTAGCTGACTACCTATCTAATAAGATCATATTTGATGTGGATGATATTGTAGCATCTGTGAACTTTGGATTGCGAATTCTTGATAAACTAGAATCACAAAAGGATACGGATATTGTCGATAAAGCATATGCATACATTAAGAGTTGGATTATAGTAAACGTGAATTACTTTAGCCCGTTATCAAAGATGCAAGTATATGGAACTCATGAAGAAATTGATGGAGTACTTTATTATTTAGTACAACCAAGTATATTGCAACAAGAACTAACGAAACAAGGATATAACTATAAAAAAATACTTCGTGGATTTAATGAGCGAGGATACATTGTTACTGAAACTAGTCAAAAGCGTAACACTGTAAGACGTACTAGTGGAGGTGTAACCACTACTTATATTGCTATTAAGGTTGATGAAGATATGAGCGACATTACTCCAACCGAGCAGATGCGAATCGAAGATGTCGAGTGGGAGGAAGCAATGGAGATATATCACGAGAATGATATTCTAAAACAAAAAATAGAAGAACATAAGAAAAAGCAACAAGAATTGAACAATAGAAAGAGTAAAGTTCAAGATGCGTTCAATTTTAAATCCTAGATAAAATAAGGGAAAAACCTATATATAATATAATATTGAACTATGAACTATAAATTATATATATTATATAGGGGTAAATTTTTACTAATAATTACTATTTATATATAATATATATTTTTAAAAAATGCGTTCAATGGTTCAAAATGCACTTAAACCCTTATAAACACTGGGCTTGTGAGAGTTCAATATAAAAAAATGTGATGTTCAATAGTTCAAGGAGGATGAAAATGCTAGAAAGAGATATTGTAAAAAGAATAATAAACTATATAAACCAAAAGAAGATAGGAAAGAACTGGAAAGGATATGCTTGGAAAAATCATGGAGGTTTATATTCAGTAAAAGGACTACCTGATGTAATGGCAGTTATTAGTAAAGGAGATAAATCCTTTTTTTTATGTTTAGAAGTAAAACAAAAAGGAAATAAACCAACAGAAATACAAAAAGCCTTAATTAGAAAGTTTAGAGATTTAAGAGTAACAGCAGAAGTCGTGACAACACTAGATGAGGTGGTAAAAATAATAGAAGAATTAAAATAGGAGGTCCGAGATATGATTGATAAATTGTTAAATAATTATAAAAGAAATAAGGCAACAATTGAGATGTTAAAAATAAAAATCAATCAGTGGGAAATTGACCTTACCAAAGATGCATTAGAATTAGATGAGTTATATTCAAAACCCAAAGTTGAAAAACTTGGAATACAAAAAACAGGAGTATCTAATCCAACAGAAAAGTTAGTGATTAGATCAGAAGATTTAAAAGTAAAAATTAACTTTTGGATAACTGACGCCAAAAATAAAATTGAAAAGTTAGAAAGTGATAATCAAATGGTAAAGATATTATTAGATTCACTAGATGAAGAATCATACTTTATAATTACACAAAAACATTTTGAAAATAAAAAATGGAATATTATCACTCATCAATTTAATTCAAAATATCGCAATGAATACCACGAATATATAACATCATCAGGAATTAGAAAAAAGTATGATGGGATAAAAAGAAAACTTTTGGAGATATTAGATGAGATATTGCCCAAAAGTTGAAAAATCTTCAAGTGTTTGCTGGACTTTGTGTGGCTTACGCGGTAGTGTTTGTCATCGAGGAGGCAAAAGAAATGAAAAATGAAGAAATGTTTCAATATAGATTTGGAATCGAAATTGAAATGACAGGCATAACCAGAAGCCAAGCCGCTGATGTGGTAGCAGAAATCGTAAATGGTACAAAATCATATTGCGGTGGATATTATGATAAATATGAAATAACCCAACCGGATAATAGAAAATGGTCAGTCGTAAGCGATGGAAGCATAATAACACAATGTAAGGTGTCAGGCAGAATGAGAAGTGCATCAAACTCATATTCAGTCGAACTTGTAAGTCCAATACTAACATATAAAGAAGATATATTAAAATTACAAGACATAGTTCGGGGATTAAGAAAAAAAGGTGCAGTATCATCAGCACAGAATCAATGTGGAATTCATATTCACCTAGATGGTGCTCCACACGATGCAAGATCAATTAGAAACTTTATAAATATAATCGCAAGTAAGAATGATTTATTATATAAAGCATTAAAAATTGAACCAGCAAGAATGAGATGGTGTAAGAAGATAGATGATAAACTAGTAAACAAAATTAGAACATCAAGACCAAAAACAATTAGACAATTACAAAAGATTTGGTATGAGGACTACGGCGGATTTACAACAGAACATTATCATCAAAGTAGATACCACTTCTTAAATCTACATAGTTACTTTACAGGTAATCATACAATAGAATTAAGAGGATTCAATGGAGAACTACACGCAGGAAAGATAAGAGCATATGTAGTATTATCACTTGCATTAAACCATCAAGCATTAACACAAAGAGGTGCATCATCTCGAAAACCACAAATAGAAAATGAAAAGTTTGCTATGAGAACTTACCTAAATAGAATAGGACTTATAGGAGATGAGTTCAAAGCCTGTCGAGAACATTTATATAAACACCTAGATGGTGTAGCAGCATGGAGATATGGTTATCCTGAAAAAGAAAGGGTGGTGGAAAAATGAAAAGATTATACATAGCATACGGTAGTAACTTGAGCGAAAGTCAAATGGCAATGAGATGTCCCACTGCGAAAGTGGTGGGAACAGCCATACTAAAAGATTGGAGATTGTTATTCGATGGACCAGCTTCAATAGAAAAGTTCGAAGGATATGAAGTGCCAGTCTTAATATGGGAAATTGAACCAGATGATGAAAAATCATTAGATAGATATGAAGGATATCCAAGTTATTATAGAAAAGAAATGTTAGAAGTAGAAATTAATGGAATAACAGAACAAGCAATGGTATACATAATGAATACCAAAAAAGAAAGTATTCCATCAACATACTATTATAAAGTGCTAGAAAATGGATATGAAAGATTTGGATTCGATAAAAATATCCTAGAAACAGCATTAAAAGAAAGTAAGGAATGGTAAAATGAGAGAATGTCCAAAATGCAAAAAGAAATATGATGAGCATCCTGCTATATCAAGAGTAGATAACAAAACTAAAATATGTACACTATGTGGAATTGCTGAATCAATAGTTATAATGAGAAGTGAAATTATAAATGAAAAGATAGAATTAAAAACTGATTCATTAACTGAAGAAGAAGCTGAATTAGTGAAACATTTCACAACTGATTAAAAAGTAGCAGAAAAGTAGCAGAAAAGGGGCAGTTTAGTCGCAACCAGATATAGTATAATGGTATTGTGGTAGATTATTAAAAAAATCACCACCTAAGATTTCTGGTCCTCCTCGACCTATAATGATAAATGAAAGGGATGCAATATTCCCTTTTTATTTATCAAAAATAAGCCTTTTGGAGAAATAAGAAATAAGTAAAATAAATAAACGCGATATTTGGGCGTTTTCAAGCCCTTTGTGAGCGATTGTAGATAGAGGTGGTATAAATGCCCATAAAGGCACTACATTTATGCAATAAGGCAGGTTGTAGCACACTTACAAGAGAAAGGTATTGTAGTAAGCATATCTATGAGAAGAATAGATATAACAAAGAGCGTGTAGATAAGGAATATACAGACTTCTATAAGACAAAAGAGTGGGAACACATAAGAGCCATAGCACTAGCAAGGGATAGATACCAATGTGTTATGTGTAAACAAAAAGGAATACTTAAGAAAGCTGATATGGTTCATCATATAGTACCTGTCAAAAAGAATTGGAATAAAAGATTAGAATTAAATAATCTAATGTCGTTATGCAATGCTTGTCACAACGGAATAGAACATTAGAAGCCCCCACCATCTAATCTCTACCAAGTCGTTAGGAAAGGAACGGCGCCCAACTCCGTGTATGAAATCGCGTATTTCATAAGGGGGTATCAAAAAACTGGACTTAAAAAAATATTTGCGGTAGTGTTGTTGATGGGGTGATAGTAGTGAATAAAGTTGGCTTAAAGAAGATGTTAGAAAAAATTGATGCTATTGATGGTAACAAAATAGTAAAAGGTAAATCATTACCAGTTGGTAAAACACAAATATCATTTATGTTAGCCACAGATGCATTTAATCAAATAAAAAAACACTCTGAAATATCAGGAACTAAAAAATCGACTATAATTCAATATGCATTGGAATTATTTAATGAGAAAATAGAAAAGGTATTAATAGATGGATAAGTATGATGCAGAACTAATTAACATATTATTATCACTTAAACAACCTATGACTCAAGTTGGTGCTGTTATTAAAATAGACGTTTTAAAAAGACTTGATGCAAATATAGAAAAATTAAATAAACAATTCCAAAGTTGCAATAGAATTACTAGAAATGATGCCATTACAATAGCATTAGAATTATATCTGGCAATGTTAAGCGAAATAGAAAATGGGTAATTCCATTTTTTTTATTTAGAAAGGATAAAATATGAATATAGAAAAAAGAAAATTAGTAGATTTAAAACCAGCAGAATATAATCCTAGAAAAGAACTAAAACCAGGAGATGCTGAATACGAAAAAATAAAAAATAGTATTCTTCATTTTGGATATGTTGATCCAATTATCATTAACAAAGATGGAACAATTATTGGAGGACATCAAAGAGCCACAGTTATGAAAGCTTTAGGTACAGAAGAAGCTGAATGTGTAGTTGTTGATTTATCCAAAGAAGATGAAAAAGCCTTGAATGTTGCACTTAATAAAATAAGTGGCGAATGGGATATGGAAAAGTTAGGCGTATTATTAGATGAGTTAAATACAGTAGGGGTTATGGAATTAACAGGATTTGATGTTGAAGAATATACAAAGATGTTTGTAAAAGATGAAGTCAAAGAAGATAACTTTGATTTAGAAAATAATATTCCAAAAGTTCCATATTCAAAGCAAGGAGATATATGGTTATTAGGAAATCATAAACTTATATGTGGCGACTCTACAATCAAAGAAACATATATCAAACTATTCGAAAAAGAACAAGCGGATTTAATAATTACTGATCCACCATATAATGTAGACTATGAATCAGGAGATGGCAAGAAAATAAAGAATGATAATTTTAGCGATAGCGAAAGTTTCTATCGTTTTTTATTTGGATTTTATTTGAGGTCATTTGAATCGTGTAAGCCAGGGTCTCCAATTTATGTATTCCATAGTGATGTGGAAGGTGTTAATTTTAGAAAAGCATTAAAAGATGCAGGCTTTGATTTAAAACAATGTCTTGTGTGGGTAAAAAATGGAATGGTCTTATCAAGACAGGATTATAACTGGCGACATGAACCAATTTTGTATGGATGGAAACCAGGCGCAAGTCATAAGTGGTATGGAGATAGAGATAAAGATACAGTGATAGATGATTTTATACAAATTAATCCTAAAAAGATGTCTAAACCTGAACTTGTAGAATTATTTCAAAAGATAATTGAAAGTAGTAATGAGAATAGTTCAGTCATTTATAATGATAAACCAACAAGAAGTGATGAACATCCTACGATGAAGCCAATATCATTACTTGCAAAATTAATGCTTAATTCAAGTAAAAGAGATGATATTGTATTAGATCCTTTTGGTGGTTCTGGTTCAAGTATTATTACAGCAGAACAATTAGGAAGAAAGTGTTATTCAATAGAACTTGATGAGAAATATGTTGATGTAATTGTAAAAAGGTATCTTCAATTTATTGGAAATGCCGATACAATAAAACTAATAAGAGATGGTAAAGAATATTCATACGAAGAAGCTATGGGAGGAATAAAAGATGAATAAGAAAAAGAGAGTATCCTATTTTACAAGTGAAGCAGTGTCAGCAGGACATCCAGATAAAGTATGTGACCAAATAAGTGATGCAATATTAGATTATTGTCTTGCTTATGATAAGAAATCTAGAGTTGCAATCGAATGTTTAGCAACAGAAAATGTTTTAGTTATAGCAGGAGAAATAACAACTGATGCAATTATTAACAATGAAATTATAATTGAAGTTGCTAAAAGAAAGATTAAGGAGATAGGCTATACAGAAAAAGAGATGGGATTTTCATTTGATAACTTGGACATTGGAATATTTATTCATAAACAATCAGATGATATCGCTTTAGGTGTAGATAATGGTGGTGCTGGTGATCAAGGTATGATGTTTGGTGGAGCAGTATTAGAAACAAATAATTACTTACCAGTACCAATTGCATTAGCAACAAAAATAATGGATAAATATAATGATTTTATAAAAGAAAATGGAACTGATATATTAAAGCCAGATGCAAAGTGTCAGGTCACAATTAAATATATCAACAATGTCCCTTCATCAATCAAGAAAGTTGTGTTGTCCGCTAATCATTCAGATATTGATGATGATATTGTTAAAATTACATTGATAAGTGAAATATTAAATCCAGCAATTAAAGAGTTTATAGAAAATGATTTAGATGACTCCTTAACAGGATTTAAAAGTGAAAGTTTCAAAGTTTTAATAAATCCAACCGGAAGATTTGTAAAAGGCGGTCCAGCTGCTGATACAGGTGTAACTGGAAGAAAGATTATATGTGATACATATGGTGGTTATTTCAGACATGGTGGAGGTGCTTTTTCAGGTAAGGATCCATCCAAAGTAGATAGAACAGCTGCGTATATGGCAAGATACATTGCTAAAAACATCGTAGCAGCTGAACTAGCAGAAAGATGTGAAGTACAACTATCTTACATAATAGGAGAAAATGAACCTTGTTCTGTAAGAATAGAATCGAATAATCCAAATGATAATGAAAGATTAGAAGAATTGGTAAAACAACAATTTGATTTAACACCAAATGGAATTATAAATGAATTAGGATTGTTAGATGGAATTGTTAAATATAGTGAAGTTGCAAAAGGATGTCATTTTAGAAATCAAAATTATACATGGGAAAAATTAGATAAGGTAGATGCTATTGAAGAATATGTAGATACAGAAGAATGGTAAAAGTATAGGAGGGATAAAAGATGTCACAAACAGGACCAAAACCAAAACCAACAGTTATTCATATAATGAATGAAAATCCCGGTAAGCGTGACATCACAGAACGCATAGAATTAGAAAATAGTGTAAAAAAAATAGAACCGGGAGATGTAATAGAAGCACCAGAATGGATAAAGAATAACCCAATTGCAAAAGCTGAATGGGAACGAGTTGCTCCTATTTTAGCAGATATAGGATTATTAAAAGTCAATGATACATCTGCATTAGAAGCTTATTGCAAATGTTGGAGTAGATATAAAGAAGCTGAACAGCAAATTGATAAAGCCCAAAGTACAATCATCAAAACACCATCAGGATATGTTCAACAAATACCTCAAGTTTCGATAGCACATAGATACTTAAAACTAGCAAAAGAATTCATGACAGAATTTGGGCTAACACCAAGCAGTCGTGGAAGAATGCAACTTCCAGGAGATGATTTTGATGATGAAATGGAGGACTTGTTAAAGGAGAACGATTAGTATGTTTAATGAGAAGAAAGCCAATCAAGCAGTTCGTTTCATTAAACTTTTAAAACATACTCAAGGAGAATTCGCTAGGAAACCATTTAATTTGATGGAATTTCAAGAAAAGATAGTTAAAGATTTAATTGGAACATTAAACGAAGATGGAACTAGACAATATCGTGAAGCTTTTATATTCCTACCAAGAAAAAATGGTAAAACCGAACTTATAGCAGCAATGCTGGTATATTTTTTATTTATGGATGATGAATATGGAGCAGAAATATATTCATGTGCAAATGATAGAGAACAGGCATCAAAAGTTTTTAATGCGGCAGCAGCAATGATAAGAATGAATAAAGCTCTATTCAAAAAGTGTAAGATACTAGAATCACAAAAGAAAATTGTTAGATTAGAAACTAATTCATTTTATAAAGCAATATCCGCAGATACAAATACAAAAGATGGATTTAATGCGCACATAGTTATATATGATGAAATCCACGCATCCAAAAATAGAAAATTGTATGACTTAATGAAAACCAGTCAAGGTGCTCGTAGACAACCACTTTTTATATCTATAACAACAGCAGGTGTGGAAACAGGAACAGTATGCTATGAACTATATGAATATTCCAAAAAAATATTAGAACACGTAGTGGAAGATAAAACTTTTTATCCAGTAATATACGAAGCACCAGAAGATGCTAATATTTATGATGAAAAAGTATGGTACTTGGCAAATCCGGCGCTTGGGGTATTTAGAAAGATTGAAGAAATGCGACAACTTGCAGTAAGAGCCAAAGAAATACCAACAGCAGAAGCAACATTTCGAAGATTATACCTAAATCAATGGGTAAATGGAGAAGTTGCATGGATGGATATGAAAAAATGGAAAGCAAGTGATAGAGAATTTGATTTTGAATTAATAAGAGGACATCCTTGCACGATTGGTATAGATTTATCTAGTAAAATAGACCTTACTAGCGTGAATGTAGAGTTTAGAATGGATAATGGAGAATATGTCATGCTTTCACACAGTTTTATGCCAAAAAATCGAGTTTTAGAAAGAGAAAAACAAGATAGAGTACCATATAACCTTTGGATAAAACAAGGCTATATAACAGCCACAGAAGGTGATGTTGTGGACTATGAATATATAAAAAAATACATATCAGAATTAAATCTAATATATCCAGTAATACAGATAGGATATGATCCTTACAATGCAACTCAATTTGCGACTGATATGGAAAAAGAAGGATTTGTTATGGTAGAAGTAAGACAAGGAATGTTGACATTATCTGAACCAACAAAAGATGTAGAAGCTTTGGTATTACAAAAAAGAATAATTACAAATAAAAATCCAGTTCTAACTTGGGCAGTAAGTAATGCTATTGCCAAGATGGATGCTAATGAAAATAAAATGCTAGATAAGAGTAAGACAAGGTTCAGAATAGATCCAGCAGCTGCAATGATAATTAGTCATACATTAGCACGAATTGATAATGGCGAAGTAGATATTAATAAACACATATTAAGTGAAGGATTTGGATTTTAGAAAGGAGAATAAAAAAATGGCAAAAAAAATTAGTGAGCGAACTAAAGATAGGTTCGTTTTTTTGTGTAGCTATATTGAAGATATATTAATTCTCTGTGGTCTTATTTCAATCGTTATAGCCGCCTATTTAGTAAACATAAAAGTTGGATTATTTGTACAAGGTTTAGTTCTTTTATGGATAGGCATTATTTTATCAAAAATATTGAAATGAGGTGGACTAAATGTTATTTAGAAAAATAGAGAAAAGACAAGAAAAATCAACGGATACTAGCACACTTGATACACCTAATAAATGGCTTATTAATTTAATAGGTGGAAAAGAAACATATGCAGGAGAAAGTGTAACGACAGAAACAGCTATGAATATCGCAGCGGTATATGCTTGTATAAGAATCTTATCAAATCATGTAGCAATGTTACCACTTCAACTATATCAAGAAGTTAGAGGAAAAAAGAAAAGAATACACGATCATCCGATAGCAAAAATAATAGAAACAAGACCTAATCCGTATATGACACCATTTCAGTTCAAACAAACGATGGAAGCACATAGGCAATTATATGGAAATGCATATGCTGAAATCGAATGGGGACGTGATGGTTATCCTAAAGCATTATGGATACTTAATCCATTAGTAACGAAAGTTGTTATGGAAAAAGATAATCAAGGCAATTTAAAAAGATATTTAGTTCAAACAACACTAGTTAATGGTAAGGTTGTTAATCTTCCATATACTAGTGTTTTGCATATAAGAGGTTTATCAACAAATGGAATTACTGGTAAAAGTCCAATCGATGTTGCAAGAGAAACAATAGGAATACAAATTGCAGGGCAAAAGTTCACTGGCAAATTTTATTCTAATGGAACAATGAGTAGTGGTGTATTAAAAGTTCCACAATCTCTAAAACCGGAAGCAAAACAAGTTATAAGGCAAGAGTGGGAAAAGTTTAATAATGGTCTTGATAATAGCCATAGAGTTGCAATACTTGATGCTGGATTAGATTATCAATCACTTGGAATAAAGCAATGTGATGCCCAGTATATAGAAACTCAAAAGTTTTCAATAGCAGAAATAACTCGTATTTTTAATGTTCCACCACATATGTTGGCAGATTTAGAAAGAGCGACATTTTCAAATATAGAACAACAATCATTAGAGTTTGTAAGAGATACATTATCACCACTTTTAATAAGTTGGGAACAAGAACTTCAATACCAATTATTTACAGAAGAAGAAATACTTGTAAAAAGATTTTATTTCAAGTTTAACCTAAATTCGTTGTTAAGAGGAGATAGCACAAATCGTGCTGCTTATTATGAAAAAATGATAAATCTAGGTATTTATTCTATTAATGAAGTGAGAGAACTAGAAGATAAAGATAAGATAAAAAATGGCGATAAACACTATATGTCGCTTAATTACATAGATATTGATCTTATGAATGAATATCAAAAACAAAAAGTAAAAATAAAAGATGAAAAGAAAGAAAATATGGAGGATAAGCCTCCAGATGATAATCAGAATGATTCGAATGAAACCATAGATGAAAAAGAAAAAGGAGGTGGTAATGATGAAGAAAATGGTTAAGGAAATAAGATATATTCCTGCGATGAGCTTATCAATTAGAGAAGATACTAATCCAGATGTGATGGCGATAAAAGGATATGTCGTTAAGTTTAATGAACGAAGTAGCCTTTTATATGATGAATGGTATGAAAGGGTTGCTAAAGGCGCCTTTGCTAAAAGTTTAGAGCAAAATACCATTAAAGCATTATGGAATCATAACTCTGATATTGTTTTAGGAAGTACCAAATCCAATACATTAAAACTTATTGAAGATGATGTGGGATTACGTTTCGATTTAGAACTACCAAATAGTAGTCAAGCAAAAGATATCTACGAATCAATCAAAAGAGGAGATGTTGATGGTGTTTCGTTCGGATTTTATATCAGAGAAAATGGCGATAAGTGGGAATACTTGAAAGAAGAAGATGTATATGAACGTACATTGTTAGATATTGATTTGATTGAAATATCTCCAACACCATTTCCGGCTTATCCAACAAGCGAAGTAGGAAAAAGGTCATTAGAAGAAAATAATCTAAAGACTAGAGAAGAAAGAGTTCTTGATGAACTTAAAAAGGCACAAGTAAATGCCATGATTGAATTATTAAAAATATAGAAAAGAGGAAAAAAGATGAATAAAAATTTAATTGAATTAAGAAGAAAGTTAACTGAAAAGTTAAAAGAAGCAAGAGAATTAATTGATGCAGGTAAAATTGAAGAAGGACAAAATGCTACAAAAGAAGCTCAAGAAATAAAAGATAAAATCGTTCTTGAAGAAGAAGTAGAAGCATTAGAAGAAACTATAAGTGAAAATAATGAGGTTGTAGAAGTAGAAAATAGAAGTACACCAAAAAAGAAAGTTGAAACAAGAGCAGCACTAGTAAAATTTTTACAAGGTAAGACACTTTCAAAAGAAGAAAGAGATGTATTAGTAGAAACTTCTACACCAGGAGAGGATCAAAACAGTGTAGCTGTTATAATTCCTCAAGATATCTTCACAGAAATTAATGAATTAAAAAGACAGTATAAACCATTAAAACAATTCGTAGATGTTCAACCAACAAGTACAACAAGTGGTTCATTTGTTTATGAAAATGGAGATACTATTGAACCATTCGTTGATATTACAGAAGCAACGGAAATCGGCGAATTGATGTCACCAACATTAAAGCAACAAAAATTTGCGATTACTGATAAAGGTGGAATATTACCAATTTCAAACACATTATTATCAGATGAAAAAGGTGGACTTGTAAAATACATCAATAAATGGTTAGCGAGAAAATCAGTAATTACTGATAATAGAAAAATACTTGCTATCTTAAAAGATAATGGTATTAAATTAAATGCAAGTACACACGCAGAAATAAAATCAGCAATAAATACTAAACTTGATCCAGAATTATTAACAGGAACAGTAATTATTACTAATCAAAATGGATTTGATATTATGGATCAATGGGTAGATGCAACTGGGAAACCAATATTACAACCAAATCCACAAGATCCTACAAAGAAAATGCTTAGTGGAATTAATATTGAAGTGTATGCCAATACAAATATTCCGGATGAAAATGATGCATCTCCAGTATATATTGGAAACCTTGAAGAAGCGGTTAAGTTTATGGATAGAGAGGAAATGGCACTTGCTGTATCAAAAGAAGCAGGTTTTACTAAAAATTTAACATTAATTCGTGCTATTCAAAGAGATGATGTTGTAACTAAAGATACTAATTCATACTTAAACATTAAATTAACTAAATCAACTGAACAACCAATAGTTTATGTTAAAAATGTAACAGAAGTAGCGAATGCAAGTGTTACACCAACAACTCCAGTTAATTCAGGTAATCCTGATGATAGCCAAGAAATAACAGAATAAGAGAAGCAAAAAAAGCTTCTCTTTAAAATTATAAGGAGATGATAAAATGGTGGATTTAAAAAAAGCTAAATCTTATTTAAGAATTGATTATGATGAAGATGATGAATTTATAAAGTCTCTAATAAAAGCATCTATAATTTATTTGGAAAATGCTTGTGGAGAATATAAATCAAATGAATTAACAGATTTAGCACAATTGATTTTAATAGAGCATTGGAATGATAATAGAACATTGGTTGGAAAAGTGAATGATGAAATAAAGCATAGCCTAGATGCAATTATATTTCAAATTAGATATTGTAAGGATAATAATGAATCCAGGTAAACTTAATAAAAAGATAACCATAGAAAAGTATGAAAAAACAATAGATAGCGAAGGCATAGAAATAATGAAATGGTGTGAGTTAAGAACAATCTTTGCATCATTTGAAAACAAAATAGTAAGAACTACTACCGAAGATAATGCTACTATTACACAGGTTGAAACTAATATGACAATTAGAAAAAATTATATGTCCTTATTCTCTAGTAATATTAGAGTAGTGTATCAGAATCGCATATATGAAGTGCTAGATATATGTGAAGTTGATGATAATTATATAAAATTGATTACAAAAGGAGAAAAAATATATGAGTGCAAGGCTTGATTTTGATGGACTAGATGCAATTATAAAAGATTTAAATAAGATGGATGAAGTCCTACAAAGCAGTATAGTTGATGATGCTTTAATGGAAGCAATACAACCAGCATATGAAACTGCTAAAAGAACAGCACCTAGAAATAAAAAAGGACATAGAGGTAGTGGTAATGGACATATGGCAGATAATATACCATTAAAGTTAGTTAGAGAAAATGACTTTAGGGCTATCGAATATGGTTGGGAAAAATCTGATAATAGTAATTTTTATTATGCTAAATTCGTTGAATGGGGTAAATCAAATGAGAAGTATCCTAAACAACCATTTCTTAATAAATCTATGAGTAAAAATAAAGTGAAATGTTTTAATGTTTTTTCAGAAAGAATACGAAAGGAACTAGGACTATGACTATAAGAGAGAAGACTAAAAAAGCACTCGATAAAGTATCAGTTCCAAGTGGTTATAGAAAAATTACTGATCCACCAGAAACTTATATAACTTTTTTTGAATATGACTATGAATATGATTATTCAGAAGATGAAATAAACAAAGCGATTTATATAGTCCAGGTAGATTTATGGACAAAAAATCCAAAATATAAAGAATTAGAAAAGGAAATCTTCATAGCGATGGAAAGTGAAGATTTTTATATTGATGATGAAGAAGATATATATGAAATAGATACAAAAATGTATCATAAGGCATTTCGTTTCAAATTAGAAAATATAAAGGAGGTTGAATAAAATGTCTGTAGAAAATAAATCAGTAGTACCAAGACAAATAGGTCTTAAAGATGTACACGTTGCGATTATAAAAAGTGATGGTTCAAGTGGAACAGTGTATGATATACCAATAAAAATTAGTAGAGCGATAACTGCTAAAATAACACCAAGTGTTAATAGTGAAACATTGTATAGTGATGATGGCGTGGAAGATGAGTTATCAGCATTTGCTGGATGTGAAGTAGAAATAGAACAAAATGCTCTATCATTAGAACATCGTGCCTTACTTTTAGGTAAAAAATATAATAAAGGAGAACTTGTTGAAAATAGTGGAGATATTCCACCAAAACTTGCTTTATTATTTAGAAGTGAAAAATCAACAAGCACTAAATCAAAACCAGTATATCGTTATTGCGTATTGTATAAAGGTAAGTTTTCTGAAATAGAAGATGAGTATGAAACTAAAGGAGAAAAACCTAACAGTAAAACTGCTAAAATTAAAGGTAAATTCTATGATCGAGAAAGTGATGGTAATTGGAGGATGATGATAGATACAGATGCCACAGATGTAAATACGGAAAAGATAGAAAACTTTTTTGAAGAAGTACAAGAACCTGAACCAGTAGTAGAAAATGAATAGGAGGATAAATAATGAGTAAAAATAAGAAACATTAT
>CAYWQZ010000001.1:0-10478 GCA_964460565.1 uncultured Mycoplasma sp. | reverse complement strand
AAAAAGAATAAGTGGAAAAGACTTACAGCCACAGAAAACTATTATTGAGTTAAAAGGAAAAAAGTATGAAATGAATTTCGACTTAAACGCTATGGCAGAACTTGAAGATATCTTCGGTTCATTAAGAATTGCTATAGTAGAATTAAAAAAGAAAAAGTTAAAAGCTGTTAGGTCATTTTTATATGCGGTTTTAAAATCTACTGATGAATCACTTACAGAATTTGAAGTAGGTAAATTAATTGATATGAATAATTTTACATCAATTGAAAAAGCAATAACCAAGTTAATTAATAATGCGTTCGAGGAGGAACAGAGTGATGATAAAGAGGCAACATCAAAAAACGAGAAGTCGGATCATCAGACTCTGAAAGCATAGACTGGGAATGGCTTTACTATTTGGGTAAAGAAATACTAAAAATGAGTGATTATGAGTTTTGGAGAAGTACACCAAAACAATTAATAATTAAATCGAGAATATATGCACGATTTAAGAAAGATGATGATCCGACAGAGGATGTACAATTCGGTTATATTGATGATGTCTTCTAATTAGAAAAGGAGATAACGCATGGCGAATTGGAAATTAAAAGTTGGAATGTTATTCGATTCTAAAGAATTTGAAGCTGGTGTTCAAAGAATTGATAAACAACTAAAAATATTGGATAGCGAATTGAAAGTTTCCCAAAGTTCTGTGAAAACATTTGGTAATACAACAGAACAATTAAAAACTAAAGCGTCATCGTTGTCAGAGAAGATAGAACTTCAAAAAACAAAAGTTGAAGGCTTAAGAAAAGCATACGAAGAATCGGTAGCGACAAAAGGGGAAGATGCTAATGCTACCCAAAATTTAGAAATTAAGTTAAATAATGCAACTACTGCGCTTAATAAGATGCAGATAGAGCTAAAAGATGTAAAAGAAGAATTGAAAAGCCAACCTGATTTGTTTAAGAAGATAGAGAATGGACTTGATAAATTAGATAGTAAAATAGAAATGCTTTCACAAAAAATGGTTTCATTTGGTACAGTGCTAACTGCAGGGGTAACAACTCCACTTATAGCAATGACTAAACAAGGAATAGATGCGATAATTGAAGAAAGTACCCAAATATCAAAATTAGAAACTATTTTGAGAAATACAACTGATGCAACTGATGAACAAATAGCATCATACATATCTTTAATGGATGTTAAAGAAAAAAGTGGTGTAGTTTCTGCTGAAGCATTACTATCCGCATCGCAGGAAATGGCAACTTATATTGAAAATATAGATGTATTAGATAAAATGATAGATGTTTGTTCTGATATGACAGCACAACAATATGGTGTTAATGCTTCAATGGAACAAGCAACTAATGTAGCAACAGGATTAGGAAAAGCACTTGCAAATGGAGATTATTCGTTCTTGACTAAATTGGGTTATGGATTTACAGATGCTCAAAAAAAGATGATGAAAACAGGAACGGAAGCTCAACGTGTTGCTACAATAATGGATGTTGTAGGAGATTCTATTGGTGGTGTTAATAAAGCACTTACAGAAACAACATCTGGAAAAATATTTCAAATGACAACAGCATTTGGAGATTTACAAAAAATACTTGCAAATAATGTAATGCCAATTATTGATAAATATGTTCCTAAAATAACAGAACTAATGAATGCTTTTATTGGATTAGATAATGAAACCCAACAGGGTGTTCTGAAAATGTTGGCATTTGGAGCAGCGACAGGACCAGCACTTATAGGTATAGGTAAATTAATCCCTATGGTAAATAATGTACCAAAGTCGGTAATCAATTTAACAAATAAATTAGGACAAGGAAGTTTAAAAGTATTAGAGTTTGGAAAATCGTTTGGTGAAAATACCTTATCAAATATAAGTAAATTTGCCAGTAAGGTAGCAAGTATAGGTGGAATTGGCGATAAGATATCAAGCCTTTTTGCACCATTAGGATCAAAGATAAGTAAAGTATTTGAACCACTACAAAAAATAGGAGAAAAGTTATCTCCTATTACTAATAAGATAAAACAAGTATTTACTAAAATAGGTACAGTAGCAAATGGATGTGTTCAAAAATTAGGTTCAATATCTAAAGTGGCGATGAAACTAGTAGGACCAGCAGCAATAGTAGGATTATTATTAGCAGGATTAGGTGTTGCACAAAGTCAATTTGGAGAGCAATTAGATCAGTTCTTACAAATTGCTATTGAAAAAGGACCTATATTAATAACACAATTTACTGAAAGAATAGTAGCAGAATTGCCAAGACTTATGGATTTAGGTGTCCAATTGTTAATGACACTTGTAGATGTTATTATAGCGAATCTTCCAGTCGTTTTGGATAGTGCTGTACAAATAATAACTACATTAGCAATGGGTGTTGCTGATAATGCAGAAATACTTATTTCAAAAATAGTAGATTTAATATTGATGCTCGTTAATTCGATTGTTGATAATCTACCAATGATATTAGAAACAGGGTTGAAACTATTATTAGCACTTACTCAAGGAATAGTAAATAACATTGATAAAATACTAGATGGAATACTTAATGTACTTTTAAAACTAATTGATTTTATTGTTGATAACTTACCTATGATAATTGATATGGGAATAAAAATTATTATTGCTTTAGCAGAAGGATTAGTAAAAGCAATACCAAAAATAGTAGCAGCCATTCCACAGATTATATCAGCGATATTTGATGCATTTAAAAAGATTGACTGGGGAAGTATAGGTAAATCAATTATAGATGGATTAGTTGCAGGTCTTAAAGCAGCGAAAGATTTAGTTGTTAATACACTAAAAAATATTGCAACTGGTGCTATTGATGCATTTAAAAAGTTTTTTGGTATAAAATCGCCGTCTCGTGTTTTCATGACTTTTGGAAATCAAATCGATCAAGGACTTGCTATTGGACTTGATGATAATCTTGATAAAGTGGAAGATTCAATGGATAACCTAATGGATACAGTACACTTTGTTCCAGATGGATTAGATTATGAGCTTACAGGATTAAAATCAAACAGAAATAAGTCTGTATCACAGATTAATAATAATACTAATAATAAAACAACAAATAAAAATGTTAATATTTATTTAACAATAGAACATTTTGAGAATAATAGAGAAGAAGATGTTGAAGAATTAATGGCAGAAATGGAATACATAGCTAAAAAAGAATTAATAGGAAATGGAGGCAATGCATAATGAAACCTTATTTTATTTATAAAGATAAAAACTCTAAAGATATGGGAATATCAATATTAAAGTTGCCTCCAAGAACTAAACCAACACGCAGGGGAGAGTTGATTACAGTACCTGGTCGTGATGGTTTTTTGTTTGAAAGTGAAGATGCTTACAGTGGAAAAACATTAGAAATAGAGTGTACATTCTTGCCACCTGAAAATAAAACCAGTAGTGAATTAGATAGTTTAATAAAGGAAATATTAGTGTGGCTAGATGGCACAGGAAAACTGATATTTTCTGACTATCCTGACTATTATTATGAAGCAACAATCATAAATGAGATACCAATTGAACGAGTGTTTAAAAGGTATCGTAGATTTTTATTAACATTTGAAGTGCAACCTTTTGCAAAATCTATAATGCAAACTACTAGCACACATTTAACTTTGGGTAAACATCAAATAAGTGTATCTTCTTATTACAAAGTCAAACCAAAAGTTAAAATTGTAGGTGTAGGTAATATACATATTTCTATTAATAATTTGTCTATTCATCTAAACGATATTGATGGAACAATTATATTAGATAGTGAATTATTGAATGCCAGTGATGGAAATGGAACAAATATGAATAATCATATGATTGGAGAGTTTCCAATATTAGAGCCAGGAGATAATGAAATAAATATATCATGCGATGACTCATCAACTTTTACAAGTCTTGAAATTAGTTATAGGAGTTTATGGTTATGATAAAATTATATGACAAAAATGAAACAGACTTTTCTCATAATGGAATAGGAATATTAAAAGATGTTATTAATTGTACTTGTACTGAAGTTTTAAATGGTAAATATGATTTAGAATTAGAATATGCAATCGATGGTGCATTTCAAGAATATTTAATTGAAGAAAATATAATAAAAGCACCAGTTGGTAATCCAAGCGGAGAAGATCAATTATTTAGAATCAAACTTATTAGTAGACAATTAAAAAGAGTAAAAGTATATGCAACGCATATTTTTTATGATTTAATTGATAATTTTTTAGTGGATGTAGCACCAACTAATAAAGATGGAGATGGTGCAATAAAGTGGATAACACAAAGAACAGTGTATGCGAATGACTTTTCTTCATCTTCTGATATTTCTAAAATAGCATCTGCAAGGTATGTTAGAAAGAACTTTGTTGAAGCTTTAATAGGTAGTGATAATTCATTTATTAATGTATGGGGTGGAGAACTATATAGAAATAATAAACATTTTTCTATTAATTCTAGTAAGGGATTAGATAGAGGCGTGCAAATAAGATATGGTAAAAATATGAAAGAAATCACTTGGGATATAGATATAACAGGAATAGTTACTAGAATATATCCAGTAGGATTTGATGGATTATTACTTCCAGAACTTTATATAGATAGTCCTTTAATAAATAATTATATACATCCTAAAATTCAAAAATTAGAGTTTTCAGATATTCAAATAGATGAAGAAAATGGAATTACTCAAGAGATGGCTATTGAAAATTTAAGAGAAGAAGTTTATAAACAATTTAATCAAGGAATAGATAAACCAGTAATAACTATACAAGTCGATTTTTTGGAATTATCTAAAACCGAAGAATATAAAACAAGTTATTATTCAATGGAAAAAATCTATCTTGGAGATTATGTTACAGCCGTAGTTCCACATTTAAAATTACATGAAAAATTAAAAGTAATATCTACTACTTATGATGTTTTAGCAAAAAAATATATAGAATTTGAAATGAGTAATCTAGAAACAAAGAGAAGTAATTTTATAAATAGTACCAATGAACTAATTAAAACATTAGGTCAAATAGATATAAATGTTTTAAATAATGCTAAACAAGATGCCACTAGCAAAATAGTAAATGCTATGGGTGGATATGTTTACAAGACAAGAGATGAGTTGTTTATAATGGATAATGAAAATCCTAATGAAGTTCAAAAAGTGTGGCGTTGGAATTTAAATGGACTAGGTTATTCATCAACAGGTATTGGCGGTCCTTATGGTCTTGCAATAACAAGCGATGGTCAAATAGTTGCTGATTATATTACTACAGGACAAATGGCTATTGAAAGAATTGTTGGATTAGCAGATACACTAAATAGTTTGGCACTTGATATAGAAGGATTTAAATTTGATGTTCAACATTCTGGTGGTTCTAATTTAATTTTAAATAGTGTAGGATTTGCAGGATTTCAAAATTGGGAATACGAAGGAAATGTTGCTCATATAAGTAATGCAGAATTAACTTTAAATGGATCTCAAAGCGGAGGTGCATTTATTCTTAATGAAGGTAAAATAAAGCAAAAAATAACAGTAAAAGCAGATGAAGAATCAATACCACAATCACAGAAAACTTATTATACCTTTTCAACTATGATAAAAAAAGGGTTACAAGGAACTTGTTATTTTAAGATATATAATGATGTTGAAGAATATATTGTAGAATTAAAAGAAAACGAAGAATCACAATATAAAGAATATCAGATAAAAGGATTGTTGCCACAACAGTCTTTTTATTATGTTGAAATTTATGGTTCAGAAAATAGTAACTCAACCTTTACTGATAATATGTGCAATATTGGTGTAATAAAAACACCATATCAACAAGCATACGGCGAAATATTAAATACGCAGGTAAATATAACTACCAATGGTGTAATTGTAAAATCAAATGTTTATGAAGGAAGTTATACAGTAATGTCTCCACTAGAATTTAGTGGGTATGCAAGAGTAGGAGAAGATATAGCAAGAGTTTTTTCATTGAATGGAGATACAACAGAAGTAGAAAAATTAAAAGCAAAAACACAAATATCAATGAATCCAATAAAAGTGGTATCACTAAAAAATGGAACAAATGAAGGCTGGGCTTTTGTACCAAGTGGGGTGAATGAATAATGATAACTTTAATTGATGGAACAATTTATAATGTATCAAGTAATTCTCCAATGAAACTTACTATTCAATATGAATATCAAAGATCAGGAGCAGACATGAAGTATAGATTTTATTATCATTTGTGGTTATCTAATTCTTCATCATGGTATAGCAATACATTAAGATTAAAAATGTACTTAAATGGCAGTGAAGTTTTTTCAGTAGATAATAGAAGTTATGATAAAGGTTGGTCTTTTTCTGATACAACTGGTTGGTTTACAGTATCAAACAAAACAAGTGGTACAGTACCTTTTTATGTAAGTGTAAGTGATATTCTAAACTCATCTTGGTGTCAGTATACATCAAGCACTTATTCTTTAACAGTAGCACCAGCCTATACTTCGATAACAAAATTTGATTTATCTAAAAAAAGTGGATTTGCTGGATTAACAGAAATATCTGCATCATGGGGTGCAGCACATACTTGTAGTTTAATTCAATATAGTAAAGATAATGGAAGTAGTTGGACTACAGTTAGTAGTGATGCTAATGCAAGTAGTGGCTCATTTAGTATTACTGGATTAACTCCAGGTACTGGTTACAATTTTAAATTAAGAGTAAAAAGACGCGATAGTGGACTTACAACAGATAGTAGTACCAACTATCAATCAACGTATAACATAAATACAATAACCAGTGGAACTCCAAATGTAAGTAATGGTTCATCACTTTCAGTAACAGCAAGTAATCCAAGTGGTGCAACTTGTAGAATAAGATTAGAATGTGCTGGCGTATCAAGGTATTCAAAGAGTGGTACAAGTGCAACATTTAGTGTAGATGAAATAGCAAGTTTAATGCAATATTTTACTTTTAGTAAAACTTTCACAATTAGAGTCGTTGCTTGTACACTTGATAATAATGGTACAGAGAAATATTGGCATTATGTTGATGGTACATATACCATAATTAATAGTAATCCAAATTTTACAGATTTTAATTATATGGATAGTGATACTGATATTATAAACATAACTGGAAATAGCATTTATATTGTTAAAAACAAATCGACATTGAAAGTATCAATTCCATCAAGTAAAAAGATGGTCGCACAAAATTACGCTACTCCAGTATCATATAGAATTGAAGTTGGAAACTTAACGGGTAGTATTGCATATTCAGAAAATGATGTAGCATTAGAACTTGGTAGATTAAATATATCAGGGGCAGTAAATATGAACGTGTCTGCTATTGATAGTAGAGGTAATATAACAACAAAAACAAAAGTGTTATATGTTATTGATTATGAATCACCAACTCAATCAGTTTCAATAAGAAGAATAAATGAATTTGAAAATACTACACGTATTAATGCGAGTGGTATTTTTTCATTGGTAACTTGTGGAACAGAAAATAAAAATACTATTCAAAGTGCTAGATTTAGATACAAAGAATCAACATTATCTACTTGGAATGCTTGGCAATCTCTAACTATAAATAAAACTGATAATACATATAAGTGCAATCAACAAGTAGTAGATTTAGATAATGAAAAATCATTTAATTTTGAAATAGAAGTAAAAGATAAATTTGAAACAGTTACATTACCATATTTTGTTGCTCAAGGTATTCCAATAGAGTTTATAAGTGCAACCAAGAAAAACATAGGTATTGGATGTATCAATGAACACGAGGAATACTCACTTGCTACAAGAGGAAATATTTATTTAGAAAATGGGAATGTTTATTTAAAAAGTGGCAACGAAGTATTGGACTATGAAGTTATATCGGAGTGGGATTAATATGAGTAATATAGGAATACAAATGAAAGATGTTGATAATAACAAAATTTATCCTTGTCCTTATTTTCCAATAGGATATATTTATTTATCAACAAGTAGTGTAAATCCATCTACTTACTTTGGCGGAACTTGGGAACAAATTAAGGATAAGTTTTTATTAACGGCAGGTAGTTCTTATAAAGCAGGAAATACTGGTGGCAGTAAAACGATAAATATAAGTCATTATCATACAACAGGGAATTGCACGTTATCTATAAATCAAATACCAGCACACTCGCATGGTCAATATTGGATAAGTGGAGATGGGAATGTAAATCCTTATGTTAGCGCTTCATCAGGAGGCAGTCAAGGTGTTTATTTCAAAGGACAAACAGCATGGTATAACAGTGGTAAGGCAAGAGTTTATACAAGTGATGCAGGTGGAACACAGTCACACAATCATGGAAATACTGGTAGTGCAGGTAGTTCATCTTTATCAATTATGCCACCTTATTTAGTGGTTTACGCTTGGAAAAGGGTGGAATAATGAGTCAAGGAATAAGATTATATAATTCAAATAAAGAACCAGTATATCCATGTCCATACTATCCAATCGGTTCAATTTATTTATCAGTTAATAGTGTAAATCCAGCAACTATATTTGGAGGAACATGGGAACAAATCAAGGATAGATTTCTACTAGGCTGTGGTTCTACATATAGCAATGGCTCAACCGGTGGAGAAGCAACACATAAATTGACAGTTAATGAAATGCCATCTCATACACATACTCAAAACTCACATTATCATGAAGGGCTATCATATGGAAGTCCAGATGGTGGTAATAATACTTGTGTTGTATCTACGACTTATAGTAGTACAGGATGTATTGAACTAGGATGGTCTCGTTCAAGTACAGGACATCCATATAATAATGTTTATACAAAATATGCAACTGCAACAAATAAGAATACAGGTGGTAGTAAAGCACATAATAATATGCCACCTTATCTAGCGGTTTATATGTGGAAAAGAATAGCATAGGAGGGAAAATGATAGATTTAATAATTAAATATTGGGTAGAATTGTTACTTACAACATTAACTGGTGGTGTGATTTATGTCTTTAAACAATACATTGGTTTAAAACAAGGAATGCAGGCGCTACTACGAAATGAAATTGTGAGAATATATGATGAACAAATGAAACTGGGATATTGTTCAAGTTATATGAAAGAAAATATAAAAGATATGTATGAGAGCTATCACTTGCTAAAAGGTAATGGACTCGTAACAAGTATGGTAAGTCAATTATATGATTTGCCAAATGAGAAAGGAAAAGATAAATAATGAAAGAAAAATTAATTAGTGCATTGGTTTTATTGCTAAAAGTAAAATCAATTATAACGCTTCTAACATTTGGGGCGTTTTTTTATTTGTCAGTGACAGGAAAGATAAGCGTAGATAATTTTATGCTTATTTTGAGTATGATAGCAACTTATTTCTTTAATAAGGATAAGAACGAGAAAGGGGGTGTTAATAATGGAGAATAATGAAGAAAAGAAAACAGAAGTAGTAGAAGAAGTTGAAAAAGATGCAGCAATCTCAATAGAAGAAGATTGCGAAGGATTTGGAGAGGAGAAATAATATGAGTTATAAATTAAATAATATAAAAAAATGTCCATTTAAGAATTTAGACTCTTCGTGGATAACATCAGATTTTGGAAATAGAACATTTTGGAATAATGTAACTGGTAAATGGAATACTAATTTTCATAAAGGTATTGATATGACTTCAGGTTCTACAATAGTAGCAACAGCAAGAGGGAAGGTCACTGCTTGTAGAAATAATATTCAAGGATATACAGAAAGTCAAGCATCAGGAAACTATGTAACTTTATATCATGGTAATAATGTTTATACTACATATTGCCATATGAGATATGGTTCAGTGAAAGTGAAAGTTGGAGATATTATTGAGTGTGGTCAAGAAATAGGAATAAAAGGAACAACAGGTTATTCAACAGGAGAACACTTGCACTATGGTGTTAAAGTTAATGGTTCTTGGGTAGATCCTAAACCATATTTATTAGGAACTAAATCACTACCACAATATAATAGTGTAGATACATCAACAAATAATGCCACTTCGTACATAAAATATAATGTAGGAGATAAAGTAAGATTCACAGGAACATTATATAGAGATAGTTATGGTAATGGCGCAGGACAATCAAGAACAAATCTAGAAGCCACAATTTATTTAGTAAATCCAGGTAGCAAATGTCCTTATAATATAAATAATGGACTTGGCTGGGTAAGAGCAGAAGATTTAACATCACTAAATGCAAGTAGCAATAAGTATTACACAGTAGTAAAAGGAGATACATTATGGGCAATAGCACAAAGATTTTATGGTAATGGAAGTAGATATCCAGAAATAGCTAAAGCCAATAATATTAGTAATCCAAACATAATAAATGTAGGTCAAAAATTAATTATTCCATAAGAAAAGGATCAGCAAATTGCTGGTCCCTTTTTTTATTGCCTTGTTTCTCTTTTTATAAGTTTAGCGTGTAATACAACTTTTTCATTATCATTATAAC